>CAZIAJ010000325.1:0-1505 GCA_964537565.1 uncultured Sulfurospirillum sp. | reverse complement strand
TATCATAACTTAAGAGTTATAAATAATGACAATAAATTTTTACAAAAATTAAATGTAGGAGATGTTCTAAATATACCTATAGCTCATGGAGAAGGTAACTATTTTATAGATGAGCAAGGTTTAGAAAAACTATATGCAAATAAACAAGTACTTTTAAAATATACTGATAAAAATGGAATTGATAAAAATCCAAATGGCTCTGTAGATAGTATTGCTTGTATTTGTAATAAAAGCAAAAATGTATTTGGTCTTATGCCTCATCCTGAACGTGCTATAGAAACACTTTTAGGATCATCAGACGGCGTTAAAATGCTTCAAGGTCTTATGGAAGGATAATGCTAAGACTATTAGTACTACTCATCTGTTCTATCACTTTTTTATTTGCTGAAACTATAGTTGATGCAAATGAAAGTAATGAGACAAACAGTAGTACTACTCTTGCCCCCAAAGCCCAATCAATCTTTCTCTCTTATGAAAGCACTCCTGATAAAGTATACGTTGGAGAACTTTTTGCAATAAAAGTAAAAGCAATAATAGCCAATGATAATTTTGAAGATATAACTAGTAGTTTTAAAAACTATCAAAATCTTAAAATTATAAATCCAGATGCAAAATGGCAATGGTTTAATGATAATATCTTTTACAATACATTTTATATGAAAGCAGATAATATTAATGCTAAACTACCATCTTTAACATTAAATATATACCAAAACTCTATAAAGATAGATAGTGGAACTATAGAATCTAAAGCCCCCTCTATTATCAAACTAAAAGGGACAAAATATTTTAGTAGTGTTATAGCTAAATCACTGAAAATAAAAAAATATAAAACAACACAATTTGATGATAAGAGCTACATAATAGTTTTAGAAATAGAAGCAGAAGAAGCCAATCTAAATGACTTTAAACTAAAATGGGTAACTAGAGATGGTATTGACTCAAGTAGTAGTAATCTTCCATATTTCAAGATATTTTATTATGCAATTGTCCCTAATTTTACCCAAGAATTTATCTTTACCTATTTTGATAGAGATACAAACAAGTTTGAAAAAATAACTATACCTGTAATTGTAACTGATGACAAAATAAGTACACAAATTGATTTAAATCCAGCTCAAAGTAGCCTACAAATATATAAAGATAGTGCTTATGGAATCATAACTTTAATCTTGATTATTCTCTTTATACGAAGACGAAAAATGTCATATATAATTTTTCTAGTTCTATTAATTGCATTTTTTGTATATGATAAAAACCCATTAAATAGCATAAAGATAGATAAAGGTAGTCAAATACAGATTTTACCTACTAAAAAATCGACAATATTTTATACAACCACTAGAACTCTTTATGCTCAAAAACTTGATCAAAAAGACAACTATATAAAAATACTACTTCCAAATGGAAAAATAGGATGGATTAATGATAGCAAGAATTAGAGGAGTGTTTGTAGCAATTTCATTTGCTATAACACTTTTAATATCAATTTTACTAATGTATAT
>CAZIAJ010000324.1:0-1511 GCA_964537565.1 uncultured Sulfurospirillum sp. | reverse complement strand
TACATTAACAGCAAAAAGTTCTTTAAAAATCAATATACATGATGACTTAGAAGCCGAACTATTTTTATCACTCAATAAAGATCGTTTAAAATACAAATTCATTAACAAAAAAGACATTAAAAATATTACAAATATATTAGATATTTTTCATTTACCAAAAGAGGTAAGATATTGGGTTTATGATGCAATAAAAATGGATCATTTAAGTATTGAAAATGCTGTGGGTTCTATTGATTTTAAACATCCAGAAGATGCAATAAAAACAGTACATATCAATGCAACAGTTCATGGACTTCATTATAAATACAATCCTCAACTTGATGCAATTCATACAAAAGAAACAAAACTAGAATTTAAAAATGGTATCTTATATATACGACCTCAAGATGCCTACTCTTATGGGATGTTTTTAGATAAAAGTTGGCTCAAGATCGACTTTGCTCAAGCTGAAGAACTTTTAACTTTAAAGCTTCTTTTCAAAGGTATGGTGAATAGTGATATGCTTAAAATCTTAAATACCTACAAGATAGATCTTCCATTTTTACAAAGATCTGGGCAAGTACAAACAGATTTAACTATAGCAGTAGGTTTACGAAACATAGGTATTGATGCTCATGGTACCTTTTTTACCAAAAAAGCAAATTTTGATTTTATGGGATTAAATATTGACATATATAATGCAAATATAGTTTTAGATAATTATGATGTTCATATCGATCAAATGAAGGCAAAATACAAAGATATAGCCTCTGCTCTTGTTGATGTGAAATACAATGCACATTCAGCAAAAGGAGTTATCCATTTTAATGTCAAAAAGGTACAAACAAAAGAGATACAACTACTTGTCAAACAAACACCTATCATTGTTGATTATTATATCAACCCAAATGGAGATAGTATAGATATAGATAAAACACAATGGCTTACAAATCAAGAGATATTACATATAGATAAACTTCATATTCCTTTTGATCTAGATAAGTTAACCATAGATCTTCCAACAACATTTTTTGAAATAAAAGATGTTGTTTCTGGCTTTTTAACAGGAGTGATAGACTTAAAACATAATGAGGCAAATCTTCTAACTGATATACTTCAATTTAACTACTCTAATATAAAACTGATGCAATCAAATGCACAAATAAAAGTACACTATAAAGGCAAAACATCTTTATCTCTAAAGGAAAAAATTCGACTCAATATTGCAAACACTGATCTTGAAATCTCTAATGCTTTAGTTGAAATAGAAAACCAAAATATATCTTTAAAACATACAAATATTAATATTGCAAATACATTATATGCTTCCATCAATGCCAAGTATAACCTTAATGATCACTCCAGTATACTCAAAGCAAAAAACGTCAAAATAATAAATCAAAAATCAAAAAAAGTGCTTTATAAAAAGTCTCGATTAGTTTTCGATATAAACAATGAAAAAGATCTATTGAAAATATCCTCTAGAGATCTAGATTTAACATTTACTCTTTCTAAGAAAAGATGGTATTTAA
>CAZIAJ010000323.1:0-1513 GCA_964537565.1 uncultured Sulfurospirillum sp. | reverse complement strand
AAACTTATAAAAGAAAATTAACTAAAATATATATTTAAATCAAAAAACTACATTATTAGAAAGTATTTTACTAAACTACAAACTTTTTTTATGGATTTTAAGACAAAGACTATAGGTACTCCAGATAAAGATACAAAACTATATCTTCTTAACCACCAAAGCTTAGTTGATATTGTGGCATTTGAAGCAACTGATGATAGAGATAAATGCTGGATTGCAAAAAAAGAGATAGAAGACATACCTCTTTTTGGGCATATTATAACTGCTCCAAAAATGATAGCAATAGATAGAAAAGACAAACGCTCAATCATCAAAATTATAAAACTTAGTAAAGAGAGACTAAAAGAAGGACGAGTTATAACTATATTTCCCGAGGGAACTCGAGGAGATGGAGAGACTCTCTTAGAGTTTCAAACAGGTGCAAAAATACTAGCAGAAAAACTAAATTTAAAAGTACAACCTGTTGTTATAGTAAATACAAAATATATTTTAGATTCAAAAAGGCTACTCTCTAGAAGTGGTGAAATATCAATCATATATTTAGATGCTGTTGAGCCAAAAAAAGGAACTACTTGGTTTGAAGATATAAAAGAAAATATGCAAAAAAGGTTAAGCAATGAGCTGGCAAACTATACTAGCAATAGGTAGTGGTGGTTTTATTGGAGCCATTAGTCGTGCCTATCTAAATGGACTAATTAACCGTAATGTACCTCATGAACTTCCTTTTGGAACTCTTGGTGTAAATATTCTTGGTAGTCTTATTCTTGGTATTTTATTTGCACTTTTTACATATACTGAACTTTTTTCAACATCTATGAAGTCTTTTTTATCTACTGGTATGATGGGAGCATTAACTACCTACTCTACTTTTGCACTAGAGACTTTTTGGCTTTTTAATGGTGGTAGTTTAGTTTTAGGAATAACTAACATATTGCTAAATATTCTAGCAACTATTCTTGCAGCTGGGGCAGGTTTTAAGTCTATTGAATACTTTTTAAAATAATAGGTTTTACTTTACTTTTAATTCTTTGTATAAAAGCTCTACATGTAACTTCATTGTCAATTAAAGGAAATTCCATATGGATAGTAGGTACAACTCTTGGAAATTGTGGACAAATCTCTTTTGAGTGTGAACATATAGTAAGGATTAAATCAAAATCAATTTCTTCAACATCTTCTAATGTTTTTTGAATCAGTTCAGAAGTATCTATCCCCTCTTCTGCAAGTATTTTCATTGCATTTATGTTTATTATATTTCTAGATTTAAGACCAGCTCCAATAAAATCTATAGACTCTTTTTTATCAATATATTTTTTTAATATAGCCTCTGCCATAACTGCACGACAAGGACTTCCAGCACTTAGAAGCAAAACTCTTTTCATAATAAACCCTTATATATACTTCTAAGTATATATAATTATACTTAAAACTATTTTAATTTGTTACATTAAAATCACCTATAAACTATAATAAAAAGTTATGTTTCTAAATGAAACCTTTTTATACTTGATAG
>CAZIAJ010000322.1:0-1516 GCA_964537565.1 uncultured Sulfurospirillum sp. | reverse complement strand
CTAAAGAAACTTCTGATAATGCATTACTTAGTTTGTATTCATTAGATGTAAATAGTATAGTACAAAAACCTTTTTCTTTTAATACTCTTCTAGATGATATCGCTTATATCGCTGCAAAAATAGCACACGAGAGAGGCTCTAACAATACAGATATAGAACAACTTCAGGCAGATCTTTTATATGAAAGAAAACGTATTGGCCGATTTATGTTGAATGAAAAAAAGTTACATGAAAAGATTAAATCATTTGAAGATAAAGTACATCTAGATAAAAACATCTATGAACTTACCCGTCTGCCAAGTAGATATGCATTACAAAATGCAATAAGTGGGAAGTATCAATCTTTAATGTATATTAATATAGATCATTTTGACTTTGTAAATAGTATTTACGGAATGGGGAAGGCCAATAAATTACTCCGTGCAACTGCATCCAGGCTCAATATGTTTTTACCAAAAAATGGAGAACTTTTTCATATTACAGCTGATGAATTTGTTATCCTTTTAGATGAACCATCTAAAAATCAAGATATTCTTTTAGCAAAGCAGATACAAGCACTCTTTAAAGAAGCACCAGTAGAGTTTGATGATCATTCACATTATGTTATTTTTTCTATTGGTATAGATAGAGGGGAAGGTAAAAAGCTTTTTATCAATGCGAAATCAGCTTCAAAAGAGGCAAAATACTTTGGTGGAGACCAAAGTGTAGTGTATGACCCTAAATCTCATTATATGAAAGAACAAAGAGAAAACTTATACTGGATCAATGTACTTAAAAAAGCTTTTGAAGAAGATAAGGTATTTATATTTTTTCAGCCAATTATCAATAATATGTATCCCCAAAAGAAACATTATGAGGTGCTTTGTAGATTAATGGATGAAAATGAAAAGCTCATTAGTGCACAGAAGTTTATAAATAGTGCTAAGCTAGTTGGTTTTATAACACAAATTACAAAAACAGTAATAGATAAAGCCTTTAAGGTTTTTGCAAAAAACGATTATAATTTTTCCATCAATATTAGTATGTATGATTTACATGAGAACTATCTTCTCGATTTCTTACACTATAAATGTGAACGTTACAATATAGCACCTTCACGAGTTCATTTAGAGATAGTTGAAGATATCATTATCTCTAACTCTTCGCTTATCGATGAGCAGATACATACATTAAGAGAAAAAGGTTTCCCTGTGATTATAGATGATTTTTCTACAGAAAAATCACTTTACAATAGAATGTTTGACCTCAAAGCGCAGTATATTAAAATAGATGGAAGTTTCACTAAAGAGATAAATGTCAACAAGGCTCACTATGTAATAGTGCAGGGTATAGTGGCGTTTGCTAAAAAAAGTGGCATAAAAACTATTGCAGAGCATATAGAAAGTAAAGAAATTTATGAAATGGTTAAAGAGTTGGGTATTGATTACTCCCAAGGATACTACCTTTCTAAACCATCATCTAGATTAGAATAGTAAGCCTTTATCCTTCAATAATATCATAACCGATGGGGATGTTT
>CAZIAJ010000321.1:840-1522 GCA_964537565.1 uncultured Sulfurospirillum sp. | reverse complement strand
ATACTTTTTAAAAGATGATTTTATATATTTTGTTTACAGTGTTGAGCCATATTA
Organism: uncultured Sulfurospirillum sp.; assembly: GCA_964537565.1. GTDB lineage: Bacteria > Campylobacterota > Campylobacteria > Campylobacterales > Sulfurospirillaceae > Sulfurospirillum_A. Next base: position 1,468 of record CAZIAJ010000321.1, on the reverse strand, counting down.
TCTTGGTGCTGCTTATCTAGTAATACAAAAACAAAAAAATTATGAATTTAATAGAACCTTAACAACAATCATAGCAATTGTTATTTCAGTGATACTATTTTTAATTCTTACCTCTTTTTTATTAGTAAAAATTTTAATAAAACCACTTAGTGACAATGTCAACTTACTAGATAAATTTATAAAAGATACAACACATGAACTTATAACGCCAACAAGTACTATTCTAAATAATATAGAAGTATTAAATTTGAATAAAATTGATGAAACAAACCTTAAAAAGATAAATCGTATCAAAATAGGCGCAACCACCATTTCTAATATATATAAAGATTTATCTTTTTTATTACTAAATGATAGACAAAAATCAGACAATAAAAACTTAAATATTTCAGAAATCTTAAAACAAAGAGTTGAAAACTTTAAAATACTAGCAGATAATAGAGGTATAGATTTTAAAGTCAATATAAAAGATAATATATATACCATAATAGACAATCATAGAATCGAAAGGTTATTTGACAACCTAATCTCTAATGCAATTAAGTTTTCTTCTGTAAATGCTACTATTTTTATCTCTTTAAGTTCTTCGTCCAATCCAAAAAATATAAAATTTATAATAGAAGATCAA
>CAZIAJ010000321.1:487-830 GCA_964537565.1 uncultured Sulfurospirillum sp. | reverse complement strand
TATCTGGTTTTGGTATAGGCTATGACATAATAAACTCTATTATAAAAGAGTACAATATCGATATAAAAATAACTTCTCAAGAAAACAAAGGTACTAAAGTGGTGCTAACATGGTAAAACTATTTTATATTTTTCTAATACCTATATATCTTACTGCCGGTCCATATGAAACAAACTGTCTCTATTGCCATAAAGATAAGACAGAGCTAAAGTATTTCATGGCAAAATATAGTCTAAAATATAGCAGTGAAAAGAAAATAAAAAAAGCTATTTATAGATTTTTAAAAAATCCAACATCCAATAAGTCTGTTACTCCTTATGGCTATATTATAAAACATGGTTTT
>CAZIAJ010000321.1:0-477 GCA_964537565.1 uncultured Sulfurospirillum sp. | reverse complement strand
GTGAAAAAGACAATTTAATAGTAAACTTTTTAGGAAAGCTAAATAGCGCTTTATCTGCTTCCATAGGAAAACTATTTTTAATAGCTCTCACAACTGATTTTTTTAAAACTTTTCTACCAGATATAGTTCTGATATCTGTTACACTACCATTAGATTGCATAACAAAGCTTACTTCTACAATACCTTGAATACCTCTTCTTCTAGCACTTCTTGGATATATTTTATGTTTATCTATAGTGATTTTTATTTTATTTAAATATGCTTCTCTTCGTGCTTCTAGCTTTGTATCTTGTTGTTTTACTTCTTTTTGTATTTTTGGTTGCTCTTTTTTAACTGGTTTTGATTTCATCTTTGGTTCTGATTTTAGTTGTTCTTTTTTTATTGGTTCTGGTTCTATCTTTGGTTCTATCTTTGGTTCTATCTTTGGTTCTACTTTTGGTTTTGGCTTTGGTTTTGGCTTTGGTTTTGGCTTTGGCT
>CAZIAJ010000320.1:0-1526 GCA_964537565.1 uncultured Sulfurospirillum sp. | reverse complement strand
AGTTATATGTATAAGCACAATCTAAATAGATGGAGTAAGTGATAAATAAAATATTAGACTTAGAGATTGTTAGTAATGATTTCAAAGTCTAATGTTTTTTTATAACTTATTGCTATATTTATTAAAATCTTCATAGAATCTCCATAAAAAGTTACTACAATATCACATATATAAATTTTAGGAGAATAAAATGAATAAAAAATTAGCAATAGCAATATCTACAACAGCTTTACTGTTTGTAGGGTGTGCTTCATATTATGGTGACAATATGTCAATGGATAAAAAAGATAAAATGATGGAAAAATCAACTTTTTTAACAGATAGTAAAGGTATGGCTCTTTATACATTTGATAAGGATACAAGAAATAAGTCTAACTGTTACAATGGATGTGAAACTAAATGGCCTGTATATAATGGAGATACAAACAATTTAAAACTTCCTGATTATGTTAAAAAAGAAGATTTTGGAATCATTCAAAGAGATAATGGAACAATGCAAATTACCTACAAATCTCAACCACTATATTACTTTTTTAAAGATACAAAGGCATATGAAGCAAAAGGTGATGGAGCAAAAGGTGTTTGGCATTTAGTTAAGCCAAGTATGTAAACATACTTTTTTATTTTTTTAGTTACAATCATAAAAAAGAAAGTATTATATGAGAAAAAAAATACTTATTGTCGAAGATGAAAAGACAATTGTTAGCTTTATAAAAAACCGTTTAAAAAGCGATATCTATGATGTAGATATCGCTTATGATGGCAAAGAAGCTCTTAGTAAAATATCTACTACTTCATATGATTTAATAACACTTGATATCATGTTACCTTATGTAGATGGCTTTGAAATTTGTAAAATAATTAGAAAAAAATCAAAACAAACACTAGTTATAATGATAAGTGCATTAGATACAATAGAGTTTAAAACAAGAGGATATGATTTTGGAATTGATGATTATATATCTAAACCTTTTTCAGCAAAAGAGTTAGCTATAAAAATCCAATCATTATTTAAAAGAAAAAAAGAGATAAGTGCTTTAAATGGACAATCTATAGTTGATATACTTTTAGATGAAGAAGCAAAAGAGATTTTTATAGGTGGATTTAAAATAGACTTTACACCTAGTGAATATCTTATTTTAGTTACATTAATAAACAATAGAAATAGAGTTTATTCAAGAGCTGATTTAGCACAGGTTATATATGATAATTATTTTGGAGAGATTGATGAACAAGGTATAAATAGTCATATATATCATATTAGAGAGAAAGTAAAACAATTTTATGATAAAGATATTATAAAGACGGTAAGAGGAATGAGGTATAAAGTATATGAAAATTAAATCTTTTTTAATAATAATTTATACTGCTGCTGGTTTTTTTATATCTATTTTGAGTTCATTTTTGACTTATATTATTATTGGCAAACCAATAGGAATGCCAATGGTTGTACAAATTGTATTTGTAATTTTATTTTTAACTCCAGTCATAGGAATAATAAGCTTTTTTTTAGGTAGATATTTATC
>CAZIAJ010000319.1:0-1529 GCA_964537565.1 uncultured Sulfurospirillum sp. | reverse complement strand
TCACTATACTCGGTATATAGCCAAACTGCTGTATCCATAGTATTTAATAATTTAATATTTTTTTCGTATATGTATAAAATAGCATCATTTATGCTATTTTCTACTTTCAGTATATTCATAATATATTTTTCATATTTTTTCCAATAGATATAAGTATTTTCTACTATTTTTTTCACTTCTGGTAGAGCTTGAACATTTTTATCTTTTATAAAAAGATTGATTGTTTCACTATAAAGATTTTTTGCCTTTATAAATTGAAGATAATCATTCTCATTATCTGTCCTTAAATACCTCTCAACAAAAAGTCCCATTCTTTGAGATAGCATTCTTTGTCTACCTGAGAGATCTATAAACTCTCTACTCATTCTGTTTTTAACCATTGTTTTTACAACTTTATCAGACTCAAATAAAAGAGATGTAGTCCTACCTGTCAAAGCTTCTAAATCACTCTTTATATATGCTACTGCTTTTCTAATCTTTATAATTTCTTTTTTAAAAGGAATCCAAAGAGAGTGCACCTCTTCGAGTTTAGATTTTATCTTTTCATTTTGTGGTATATATATACCTTTTGCAGAATTTCCATGAATCAAATCATTTAAATTATTATCAAAAAGGTCAATAGCACTATTTAGTTCTCTAAAATCAGTACTTTGTTTGTATTTTATATAAAATATCTCTTTACTCATCTTTTGAGTAAGCATTCTTTGTTTACCTGCTATATTGATTATAAGTGAATCTTTTTTACTTCTTTCATTCATAATAACGGTAAGGGTTATTACACATATAATAATAAAAGATAAAGTACTTCCTGCAAAGTGTAGCTTCTTATTTATCCCTCTTGGTTTTAACATAATCCTATTTCCTCTATTCGTATATATCTCTTAACTCATCAAAATTTAGTATCTTTACACAATTTTTTTCTATCTCTATAATTCCATTTCTTGTTAACTTTTTTAGTATTCTTGAGAGTGTTTCTGGCTGAATATGAAGCATGTATGCTATTTCATGCTTCTTTAAAGTATTGAAATTTCTTAATTCATTTACTAGCATATGAGCTACCTTTGCAGTTCCATCAAACACAATATCTCTACTGATGATACACTGTAGTTGCTGAATCATTTTAAATGACTCTCGTAAAACCATTTTCATAAAATCTTGATTTGTCTGCATTAAACTTCTAAATTTAAGGTTATCAAAAACTAGAACTTTACTATCTTCTAAAAATTCAGCATTTGCATAACAACTCATTATATGCTCATCACACATCTTTGCAATATCAAATACTATAGAATTTGAGGATATTTTATATAAAAAAATCTCATTATCAAATCTATCTACTTTATAAAATTTTATAGCACCATCAATAAGATAAAAAATCTCATTTTGACTATCTTTTTCATAAAATAACACATCTGAATATACATAGTTTTTTAAAGTTGCAAAATTGGCTAGTTCTTTTACAATTTCATCACTTAATGAGTTAAAAAATGAGATACTCTTTATAACTGATACATCTACCAAATAAAAGT
>CAZIAJ010000318.1:352-1549 GCA_964537565.1 uncultured Sulfurospirillum sp. | reverse complement strand
AAGAGTGATCGTATTATCCCATATTTTCAAGGTATAAGAGATAACAAAACAAAGAAAATTACAAAATTTGAAGCATTGGCGAGAATGAAAATAGGAAAAAAATCATCTCTCCAATTGAGTTTTTAGAAGTTGCTAAGCTTTCTGGATTTTTACCTGAGATAACTAAGATAATGATAGAAAAAAGTTTTAAAGCTATGTCTAAAAATGATTACGAATTTTCAATCAATATCTCAGAAGACGACTTAAACCAATACTATTTGCTAGAGTATCTAAAACAAAAAGCAAAACAATACAACATTTTACCAAGTAGGGTAGTACTAGAGATTTTAGAAGGAATTAGCACTATGGGACAAAAAAACAATATAAAGCAACTAGAACTCCTAAAAAAAGCTGGCTATCGATGATTTTGGAGCTGAATCCTCAAACTTTGAAAGAACACTAGAATTAAATATAAAAGGAAGAGTATAGTTAAAAATGATATTTTATTAAAGAAAAATCAACTCCAAATATAGAAACAGTATCTTTTTTTTCATTTTAAAATTCAATGTATAATATAGTAGTCTATAATTTTATTTTATTGTATAATAACCCAAGGTTATTGAGTAAATATTTATATGTGGTGGGTTATGAAAAAAAATAAGTTGTTTAATCTTTCTATTTTAGACGATGTTTATTATAAAGTAGACAATGATGGAAAAATTTTAGAAGTTTCTCCCTCTATTCAGAGTGTGTTGGGGTATAGTATAGATGAAACTATAGGTATGGATATAAAGTTATTATATGTAAACTTTAACGAAAGAGATGCTGCATTAAAAGATAAAGATATAAAAGACAAAGATTTTTATTTTGAGAGCTTTATGAAGCATAAAGATGGCAGACATGTACTTATGTCCGCACATTCTCATTTTATTCAAGATGATTTTGGTAATGTAATTGGCGTAGAAGGTATCGCTAGAGATATAACTCATAAAAATGAGTTATATTTAAAATTAGTGCAGAATACAAAAAAATATCAGGTAATTTTTGAAAACTCACCAAGTGGGATTATATACTTTGATGTTAGAGGAATTATAATCGAAGCAAATCAAGCAGCCTTATCGGTTTTTGGTGTGCAAAGAGAACAATTTATCGGTTTTGATTTGATACATACTATACAAGATCAAAAACTTTTGAAATCTATAAAAGATAGTTTGCGCT
>CAZIAJ010000318.1:0-342 GCA_964537565.1 uncultured Sulfurospirillum sp. | reverse complement strand
GTGGTCAAGCATACTATAAAGATATATATTTTTCTCTTTTTAGTCAAAAAGAGATATATCTAGAAATATTTTTTAGAGCTATTAGAGATGAAAAAGATAAAATCAAATTTATTGTTGCTTCTTTAGATGATAAAAGTAGTGAGTATAAGGCTATAAAAGATCTTGAAAAGTCAAAAGAAGAGTGGAAATCCATTATAGATAATATGTTAAATATCTTTATTCAAACCAATAAGGATGGCATAATACAAAAGGTTTCTCCTTCAGTTAAAGAGTTAATAGGATATGAAGTTGATGAATTAATAGGTAAAAGTTTAATCTTAGCCTCAAGAATAATACCAGTCA
>CAZIAJ010000317.1:0-1554 GCA_964537565.1 uncultured Sulfurospirillum sp. | reverse complement strand
AAGTTACACCTCTATTGATAGAAGCAAGATAAAGTTTCAAGAGTTTAGAGAGATTACTTCACATGCAAACTATATGCTTTTAAAATTAAAAGAGAAAAAAGGTGCTTTAGAAGATATGAACTTAAATCTCGAGAGTTTAGTTCAAGAAAAAACAAAAGAATTACAAAAATCAGTAGAGTATACGAGTGAACTTTTAGATTATCAAGATAAGTTTTTAAAAAATGCAGTTCATGAGATAAATACACCTTTATCAATTATTTTGATGAATATTGACCTTTATAATATAAAATTTGAACGAAATCCATATTTGATTAAGATAGAAGCAGCAGTAAAAGTTTTAGAAAATATATATGGAGATTTGAGTTTTATTGTTAAAAAAGAGAGAGAAGAGAGAAGAGTAGATATGGTTGATTTTAGCCAATTTGTACGTGAAAGAGTAGAGTATTTTTCAGATGTAGCAGTGGGAAATAGATTGAAAATTAGTAGTGAAATTGATAATGAAATATTTGTTTTGTTTAACGAGTTTGAGCTTCAACGTTTATGTGATAACAATATATCAAATGCAATAAAATATAGTTATATTAATCAAGATGTATATGTAAGACTTTATCGAGATGATGGGTGTACGGTTTTTGAAGTAGAGAATAGTGGAGAAAAAATAATAGACAATAAAAATATATTTGGTAGGTATTACCGTGAAGATACTGCTAGAGGTGGTTTCGGTTTAGGTTTAAATATTGTAAAAGAGATATGTGATAATAGTGGAGTACGTGTAGAAGTAAACTCAAATGGTAAAAAAACAGTATTTAAATATTTTTTTGAGTGTAGTAGGGTGGTTTTATAATGATATACAAAGGATATTTATTTGGTTTTATTCAGTAAAAAGGAGATACTTAAATGAAAATACTATTATTGGAAGATGAGTTTATGTTAAGGACTTCTATTGAAGAGTATTTAGAAGCTTCAAGTCATCAAGTTATGAGCTTTAATAATGGTTTAGAAGTATTGGAAGTACTTAAAAATGAGACTTTTGATTTGTTGTTATTAGATATTAATGTACCAAAACTAAATGGTTTAAAATTACTACAAGAGCTAAATGAAATAGAGATTGTCATTCCTACGATTTTTATAAGTGCTAATTTAGATATAGAAGATATTAGTAGTGCATTTGATTTAGGTGCTTGTGATTATCTAAAAAAACCATTTCATCTTAAAGAGTTAGGAATTCGTATAGCAAGAGTTAAGAAAGAACAAGAGATAAAAAGCTCTTCACATATGTTACTTAGTAAAAAATACTACTTTTCAAAAGATGAAAAACTACTTTTTTATAACAATAGTTCACAAACTATTACAAAGAAACAGTTACAAATCTTAACACTTCTTTGTGAAAATATAGGAGTTATAGTAGACTTTGAAAAGTTTAGGAGTTATGTATGGAATAATGAGCCAGTAGACAATGCTACAATACGTGCAGAGATAAGTCGCTTTAGAAAGTCCCTTAAAGTTGACTTTATTACTAACATAAAAGGAGTAGGTTACAAGATAGATAAATAT
>CAZIAJ010000316.1:0-1557 GCA_964537565.1 uncultured Sulfurospirillum sp. | reverse complement strand
TTTTAGGAGTATTTATGGCAACAGTAGGAATGAGTGACCTTAAAAAAGGTTTGAAAATAGAATTAAATGGAACACCTTTTAAAATAGTTGAATATCAACATGTAAAACCAGGAAAAGGAGCAGCATTTGTAAGATGTAAAATTAAATCATATGCAAATGGAAAAGTGATTGAAAAAACTTTTCATGCAGGAGATAAGTGTGAAAAGCCTGACCTCGAAGATAAAACAATGCAATACTTATATGATGATGGTGAAATGTTACAGTTTATGGATACTGTAACTTATGACCAAATTGGTTTGACTTATGACCAAGTAGGTGATGTGGCAAAGTGGATAGTAGATGGTATGAATGTTGAAATGCTTTTTCATAATGGAAAGCCAATAGGTGTTGATGCTCCAGCAGTAGTTGAACTTAAGATTGTTGAAACTCCACCAAACTTCAAAGGTGACTCACAAGGTGGTAAAAAACCAGCAACATTAGAGAGTGGCGCAGTTGTTCAAGTACCTTTTCATATTCTTGAAGGCTCAGTAATTAAAGTTGATACTGTAAAAGGTGAATACTTAGAAAAAGTAAAATAGTCTACATATAAGGTTAATTATGTTACTAAAGGATTTTTATAAAAAAAAAGATGATAGCGTTAATGTATATGTAACTTTGCAAGAAGTTGTAGATAAAATGCATCAAAACTCTCTGCGTTATATGGTTATATTAGACTCTAAGAAGTCACCTATAGGTATATTAACAGAGCGTGATATACTTTTTTTATATAATGATAATATTGATTTTAGCAGAACTAATGCTTATGATAAAGCTACAAAAGGGCTTGTAAAAGCCCACTCTAATAGAGAGTTAGAGTATGCTTTAAACTTTATGCTAGACCATAATATAAGAAGAGTTGTGGTAGTAGATGAAAAAGATAAGTTTCTAGGCGTTGTGGAACAAGAGGAAGTCATTTTTGAATTTGAAGCCAAAAACGACAGATATAATTTTAAAATCTTTGAAATACTTCTTAATGAATTTAAAGCTTTAGGCGTTGATAAAGATAGTTCTTTAGAAGATACTCTTCAACTTATGAAATTAAAAAATTTTGGTTCTATTCTTGTTATTCATAATGGAGAGTCTATAGGAATATTAACTGAAACTGATATCTTAGAGCTTGCAAAAGATAATATAGATAAGAAAAAAAGAGTAGAACATTTTATGCACTCTCCAGTCTTTAAAATTTCCATAAAGGCATCAATGCAAGAGTGTATCTCATTAATGAGAACAAAAAATATACGAAGAGTTATAGTAGAAGAGATTGATAATTGTGGTAATAAGATAGATTATATCATCACTTCTAAAGATATATTAAATAATCTACAAGGTAATTATTCCAAGTTTTTAGAGGCAAAGTTAAAATCTCAACGAGCTACTTTTGAAAATTTGAAAGATTTAGTTATTGAGGCGTATGACTTTGAAGATACTCAGGTAATTAGTTGGGCAAATAAATCAGCAAAAGAGAAGTTACATATAAATATAGATGACTCTATAAAAAATGTATTACCTATGTATATA
>CAZIAJ010000315.1:0-1569 GCA_964537565.1 uncultured Sulfurospirillum sp. | reverse complement strand
GTTTTACCACTTATTATACTATCTAGTATAGTCCTTTTTAGCTTTTTAGAGATTCGTGGGCTATTAAAAGAGAGTTCTACTAGTATTATAAAAGAGAGTCGTAATGCCATAGTAAAAACAACAAATTTAACAATTTTAGATAGCATAGTAGCATTAGATAAAAAATCTCAAGAGATGATAGAACATAAAACATATGAAATTGCAAACAGAGTTGCTGAATTTCTGAAACAAAGAGATGAAGATATTCTCTTTTTATCAGAACAAACTATAAACAAAGAACTATTACAAAAATTTTACAATAGAAAAAATGCAGAAGTATATATTGCTACACAATATTATTTTAATAAAAAACAAGACAAATGGATTCCAAAAAAAACTCATGAATATATTCAAAACAATGAAGTAGCACTACTAAAGGATAACGAAAAAGAGTTTCATAAAATAGAACCTACACAAATAGATAAAAAAATAATTCCACTGTATAAGGAAATCACCTATTATGATATAAATGGTACAGAGATATATAAAATTTCATCTATAGATACTACTCTAAAAGACATCTCAGTCAAGCAAAATACTTACTGTAAAGCAGAAAAATACTACAAAAAATCATTAAAATTAAAAAAAGGTGAAATATATGTATCTAAAGTAATTGGAGAGTATGTTCCTTCACCTATCATTGGCTCATTTACACAAAAAAAAGCTAAAAAAGCAAATATAAAATTTGAACCAGAAAAATATGGATATGCAGGAATAGAAAATCCTATAGGAAGAAAATTTGAAGGTATTATACGTTTTGTGACTCCTGTATATAAAGGGAAAAACCTAAAAGGATATATATCTTTTGCTTTAGATCATCATCATATCATGAATTTTACAGATTTTGTTAACCCTTTAGGTACAGCTCCTTTAGATATACCTGATGCAAGTAAAGGAAACTATGCATTTATGTGGAGTTCTGATTTTAAAGCAATCTCACATCCACGTGATTATTTTATAGTTGGGTATGATGCTTCCACAGGAGAAATAGTTCCAGGTTGGATTGATTCTGACTTAGCAACAAAATTTAAGAAAAGTAGTGAAAAAGATTTAAACTCTTTTTTAGAAAAACAACCTATTTTTCTCAATCAATCATTAAATAAAAAACCAAATACAACTCAAATAAAAGCAGGACAAATTTCCTTAGATTGTCGCTATCTAAATTTTGCACCACAATGCCAAGGGTGGAAACAACTTACAGATGACGGAGGATATGGCTCATTTATCATTTTTTGGAGTAATGTATGGAAATTAACCACAGCAGCAACTATACCATACTATACTGGTCAATATAAAAATTCAAAAAGAGGTTTTGGTTTTGTTACCATAGGTGCAAATATAGAAGAGTTTCATAAAGCAGCTTCTCAAACAAAAAAAAATGTAACTAAAATGCTAACAAAAGAGGAAAAACATGTTGAAAGTTCTATTAAAAAAATAACAAAAAATATATTTCAAAATATCAAAAATCAAATTGACAAAATAGTAATTATAACTATAAAAAATATTCTATTGGTGATAGAGATAAATTTA
>CAZIAJ010000314.1:0-1574 GCA_964537565.1 uncultured Sulfurospirillum sp. | reverse complement strand
CTTTAAGCCCTCTCCAATTTTATTTGAAACCCAATAGTGTACATTATATTTTTTTAAAAGTGAAGGTAGGATTTGTGATGGCTTCTTGTCTTTTTGTGTTAGTGGGTTTTTTATATAGTTTACCTCTATAACTTTTTTATTAGCAAGATAAACTAGAGCTATCAAGTCATTGGTATTTGATAGATTTAAAAAGTTATTTTTATTTTGTACACTTATTGCTATTATAAATTTGTCTTTATTATCAATAATATTAATCTCATATCCCAATATAAGCGAGGTAGCTATTTTTTTTCTTGCACTTTTTATAATTCTTGATAATGTTGGTCTTGAGATATTCATTTTATTTGCAGCACTCTCTTGATAATCTCCTTGATAGTCTATTAAAAAAATAGCTTCCATTTCATCACTATTGAGCTCCATTGTCCCATTGGATAGATTTGAGCATGGTGAAAATTTAGTAAAACTTGGTTTAAATGAACATGCTCTTTGTATTTTATTTCTTCCCATATTAATCCTTTTATGAAATAATATCGAAATTTAAATTAAATTTTATTGACATATGTTCATAAAAAATGTATTATTATAAAAAAAATTACAAAAGGTTATAATTATGATAAAAGAGAATATATCTGAAAAAAATAGGCTAAAGTTTTTCCCTATTATGATGTATGCAGTAGTAATGGGGATGAGTGGATTGACGATTATGTATCAAAAAGCAGCTCATTGGTTAAGTTTTCCACATATAATTGGAAACTCATTAATGTACATAACAACAGCAATATTTTTTATTATTAGCTTTGTGTATATAATAAAATATTTTAAATATTCAGAAGTAATAAAAAAAGAGTTTTCACATCCTATAAGAGTAAACTTTTTTGCAGCTATATCAATTTCAATGCTTATGTTAGCTATTATATATAAAGAGCATTATCCGACCATATCTGCTTCTTTTTGGTATCCTGGTGCTATTTTACATTTTTATTTGACTATGCATACAATAAAATTTTGGATAAATCATAATCAAGAATTGGCTCATTCAAATCCAGCTTGGTTTATACCTATTGTTGGAAATGTATTAGTTCCTGTTGCTGGTGTTGGATTTGTAAACCATGGTTTACTTATGTACTTTTTTAGTGTTGGAATTTTCTTTTGGCTAATTCTTTTTGCAATACTATTAAATAGAATTATATTTCATCATCAGTTAGCTGTTAAATTTATGCCTACACTGTTTATACTTATTGCACCTCCAGCAGTTGGATTTATTGCTTATTTTAAGATGTCTGGTGAGATAGATATGTTTTCAATGGTACTTTTTAATTTGGCACTTTTCTTTACACTTTTGGTAGCATTTATGTATAAAAACTTCTTGAAAATTAAGTTTTTTATTTCATGGTGGGCTTTTGTGTTCCCACTTGCCGCAATGGGTATAGCATCTATGTTGATGTATCATAAAACAGGAGATTTATTGCTTTTATTACTTTCTTATACAATGATAGCTGTAACAACAATAGTGATAGCAATAGTTATTTATCAAACTGTGATTCATATGAAAAAACAAGAGATATGTATAGATG
>CAZIAJ010000313.1:0-1574 GCA_964537565.1 uncultured Sulfurospirillum sp. | reverse complement strand
CAAGATAGTATATATTTTTTTGATAATCATACTTACTTTGTATCATTTTTGACAAAGCAAACTCTGTTTTACTCTTTGCTAAAAGTAAATCATTTAGTGTAGATACACCATTTTTATACCTTACATTTTCTATCTTTTCACTCTTTTTAGTTAACTCTAATTCAATCTCATTACCAGAATAATTTGCATAACTCTGTTTTATCTTTTGTGTAGCTTCGAGTATATCTCTTTTCAAATCAAGCAGAGTTTGCTCTTTTTTTAGTTTTGCTTCTATTTTAGAAATTTCTGCTTTTTGAACTCCTATATCTCTTTTTCCAAAATCAAAAAGACTATATCTTATACTCAATCCAACTTGAACAATAGTCTCATCATCCCAACCATTGACTCCCATATCATTACCATAATTTCTACCGATATAAGAGTTTAAATTAATCTGCGGAAGTTTAGATGACTTACTTTTAGATATAACCTTCTCAGCTTTTTGTATACTCATATCATCTATCTTTACTTTAGATAAATTTACTATATTTTTATAAAGGTTAACAATTTCAAAATTTGGCTCTTTTATCTGGATATTTATACCATCTATTTTTTTAATACTCTTTCCAACTAAAGAGGATAAAGAAGCCTTTAGTATCTCAATATTTGATTTTAAAATTGTCTCTTTTGTTTTTGAAGATTGTAAATCAGCCTTAGATTTTAAGAGATCAATATCTGCTTTTTTACCAAATTTTACCTCATTTTGTATCTGCTTTTTTAAATCAAAAAGTGCATTACTATACTCTTGTTGTGCCTTTAGTATCTCTTTTTGCGTAAGAATAGAGATATATAAAGAACGAATATTGTAAATAAGTTGTTCTTTTGTAAGTTTTAGTTTTACAGCTGACACACTCTTTGAAATCTCATCCATTTCAATCTGAATTGTTTGCGCATATCCCGTAAAAAGTGGCACACTATAACTCAAACCTAAAGAAAATATATCTTTAGTTGTAGTAATAGGTAACCCACTAGCCATAACTGCAGGAGTCAATGGTGCCAAAGTTCTTGGCTCATTATAATGTGTAATATCTCCTACAATATTTACTTCACCATATTGGGTAACTTTACTCTCTTGCTTTTTTAATTTTGATAACTCTTGTTCTATTTCACTTTGCTTTATAATAGTGCTATTTTTAACACTATACTCTATAAGCTCATCTAAATTACTTCCTAAAAGAACTGTTGTAACTAATATAAAGCTAAAAATATATTTCATAATAATACTCCGATATCTAATATAATAAACTTCTTTCATAATACCATAGCAATATTAACCTATTGTTGATACTATCATACTCTCTAAAAATAAATTATTTTAATATTTTTTTCTATATCAAATTTTAATTCAAAACTTGCTGCTTTAAAATTTGGCTTGTTTGTAAGTCCGATAGAAGTATAATTTGAAAAGCCAATCCCCTCAATAGGCAAAACAAATCCCTTATCTATTTTACCATTTTGATTTTCATCATGTATTATATTTATAGCATATATACCTTCTGGTATATTCTCAAATACTATACTAGATGATTTATCTG
>CAZIAJ010000312.1:0-1640 GCA_964537565.1 uncultured Sulfurospirillum sp. | reverse complement strand
ATAGAGCGTTTTCCGCGTCCAGTTACTATAGCCATAGTATCACACCCAGACTCTAGTGCTTCTTCAACACCATACTGGATAAGTGGTTTAGTCATTATCGGCAACATCTCTTTTGGCATTGCTTTAGTTGCTGGTAAAAATCTAGTTCCATATCCTGCTGCTGGAAACAAGCACTTTTTTATCGTTTTCATAATAATCCTCTATTTAAAAGTTTCTTTTTTAGTATCACTTTACTCTGCTCAACTCCTGGTTGCCCATAAGCATCTACGCCCATCATATTGGCTACCAAAGAGGTTAACAATTCATAATAAAATATAAATTTACCAAGATTTTCTTCATTGATACACTCTAACTCTATAATATCTACTGGTATATCACCCTTATCTACTAACGCTTCTATGATAGAGTCGGCTTGAAGATTTATAAGAGAGTTAAAAGAGAGTTTATTTATAGAGTCTAAGCTTTCAAGACCTTTGAGATTTATCTGCGGTATCTTTATATCATAATTAAAATTTCTAATTTTAAGTACTGTTACACTTTTGTCTCTCAAGCCATCAACTATAAGTTGTAAAAATGAATGCTGATCTTTTGGTCCTATGATTCCTACAGGAGTAAGACCTACATTGAAGCTACTGTTTAACTGTTTTTTACCTAAACTCTCACCCCAAAGCTGAACATACCACTCCGCAAAGTACTTAAAGCTTTCACTATAAACAAAAAGTGTATTTATATTGTATTTCATAGAATTTTTCGCATAATAGGTTGCTTTTTTAAGAAGTATGTCTTTTATGTAACCATTTTCAAAAAAACTGCTTTTTATCTGTTTTGCTCCATTTAACAGAGCTTTTATATCGACTTCTATAAGAGATAAAGGTGCTAAACCAACAGCAGATAAAACAGAAAATCTTCCTCCTACATTTTTAGGGATAAAAAGACAAAATGATTTTTTACTTTTTGCATGGATCTCAAGCAAACTTCCCTTATCTGTTACATAAGTAAACCTATAATCTTCACATATTTTTTTATCACTCAAAAGCCCTAAGATGTACTTATATATAGCTGTTGTTTCTATCGTGATTCCTGATTTGCTTATGACAAAAAAATGTGCTTTTTTCAGCTCAACCTTTTCTAATCCTGCTTTGATTGCAATAGGGTCTGTACTTTCTAAAAAGTGTATTTTTTTACTAAAATCTTTTGTATTTTTAAGAGTCCTGTATATAGCTTTAAGTCCAAGTGAACTTCCACCAATACCTATAATAACTAGGTGTTCTATATCCCTGTTTTTTAAACTAAAATCTTTTTTATACTCTTCAAGATACTCTAAATCCTGTTCTGGCAAAGTATAATAACCTATACTTCTTTGTTCTTCACATATAGCATCAAATGCACTCAAATCTGGTTTTATATCAAAAAAAAGTTTGTTGATCATAGCTTTACCTTCTTAATACTTGTTACTCTCTATGAGAAAAAAATCCACACACCAATCTGCAAGCTTATCTATAGCTTCTTTACTTGCGATACTCATTTTAAACAAATTTAAAATTAACCATTAAACATTCAAAATTAAGCATTTTTAACTTTTACTATTAGTGCATTTATTTTCTCTTCATACTCTTTGGCTTTTGCTCTACATGTAGACT
>CAZIAJ010000311.1:1125-1644 GCA_964537565.1 uncultured Sulfurospirillum sp. | reverse complement strand
CTAAAAAAACATAATAGAGAATTAGAAATACTTTCAATTACAGATAAATTAACAGGTATATATAATCGTTTAAAGCTAGATGAAGTTATGCTTTATGAAAAAAATCTTTTTGACAGATTTAATAGACCACTTTCTATTATTTTATTTGATATAGATGATTTTAAAAGAGTAAATGATACATTCGGGCATAAAGTTGGAGATGAAGTGCTTCAAAATATTGCAAAAATTATATTTAAAAACAAAAGAAAAACTGATATATTAGGAAGATGGGGTGGAGAAGAGTTCTTGATTATATGTCATGAAACAGATATTAAAGGTGCTATAGAGTTAGCAGAAAAATTTAGAAAAGCTATATATTCTTATGATTTTAAAGGTATTCACCAGCTGAGTGCTAGTTTTGGTGTAGCAGAGTTTAAAAAGGGTGATAGCATAGAAAAGGTTTTTATAAAGGTAGATGATAGTTTATATAAAGCAAAAAAAGATAGAAAAAATAGAGTTGTGGCAACTTTATAGTAATAG
>CAZIAJ010000311.1:0-1115 GCA_964537565.1 uncultured Sulfurospirillum sp. | reverse complement strand
ATATAAATAGGGATATAGATGTTTATAAAAGAAAAACTCATACTAATAGGAGCTTCTACCGGAGGTCCTGGACATTTAAAAAAGATTTTTTTTAGTCTTAATTCATCTTTTTCTACTCCAGTTGTTATTGCACAACACATGAATCCAGTATTTATTACTAGTTTTGTAAAACAGTTTGATGATGAACTTCCTTTTAAATTTTTTTTAGCAGATAGTATACATATAATAGAGAGTGAAACTATATACATTTGTGCGACACATTGTGAGTTCAATAAAGCAGAAAAATACTTAGAATTAAAAAGTTTGAGAGATGTGTCATTTAGTTATAATCCAAGTGTGGATTGTCTTTTTAAGTCTGCTGTAAAATTATGTAAAGAGTATGATGTGTTAGCTATACTTTTGACTGGTATTGGGCATGATGGAGCACAAGGATTAAGTGATCTTCAAAATGCAGGAGCAACTTGTATAGCTGAGAGTGAGGAGAGTGCTATTGTTTATGGTATGCCTAAAAAAGCGGTAGAGTTAAATAGTAATATAAAAGTTATGAATTTAAATCAAATAAAAATATACATTAAAAAATTTGGTGAAAAGTAGTATGTTTTTTCGTAAAAAGAGTATCTCTTCAGATAAAATTGAGAAGCAGCCTATAAAGGAGGAGTTTAGTACCTTTGGTTTTAATGATGTACTTCATTATATAAAAAGAGATACAGGTGTTGATCTTTATGTTAAAAAAAGCATAATTGAGACAAGATTAAAACTTTTTTGTGAGGAGAGAGAGATATATAGTTTTAAAAAGCTTCATGATGAGATACAGTATAAAAATGATTTAAAACAAGAGTTGATTAACCTTCTTACGGTTAATGAAACTTATTTTTATAGAGAAGAGAAACAGCTACAAAATGCAGTAGATTTTGCACAAAATATTGAGGGTAGTGTAAATATACTTTGTGCTCCTTGTGCATCAGGAGAAGAGGTCTATACCCTTAGTATGATGATGAGTGAAAAGCTTACTCCTTTAAAAAAATTTAATATTATAGGTATTGATATAAACTCCGAAGCAATAAAAAAAGCAAATCAAGGGATATATTCGAGTAGATCATTACATAAATTAAATG
>CAZIAJ010000310.1:0-1647 GCA_964537565.1 uncultured Sulfurospirillum sp. | reverse complement strand
GTATAATAAGTGGTAAAACCTTAAAAACAATAAATACAAAGAGAAGTTTTGTTTTTATTGAATAATTATTAAAATTATACATAATAAATATTATACTGTGATAATATAAGTTTAAACTGAACTTAGTCAGTAATCTCTAGCTACCATATAGTTTGGATTATCTTCCTCATAGCTACAATATGGTCCAGCAACTTTTAGTGCTTTTATGCAGTCATCACTAAGGTGACGAAGTTTTAATATTTTGCCACTACTTTTATATTTTTTAGTGATAGCATCAATAGCTTCAGTTCCAGAACTATCCATAACACGAGCATTTTTAAAATCTATTATTACCTTTTCATTATCATTTTCAATATCAAATATCTCGTTAAATGAGGTGATTGATCCAAAGAAAAGTGGACCATCTAACTCATATACTTTTGTCCCATCTTTTTCTATGTGGACACGAGCATAAATTCTTGCATGTTTCCAAGCAAATACTAAAGCAGATATTATAACACCTGTTATAACGGCAACTGCCAAATCAACATAAACTGTGATAATTGTAACAGTTAACATAACAAATGCATCACTTTTTGGCATAAATTTCAGATGCTTTATACTAGCCCACTCAAACGTGGAGATACTTACCATAAACATAATCCCAACAAGAGCAGCAACAGGAAGCATGGAGATAAAGTCAGAAAAACTTATTACAAATAGTATGAGTAAAACTGCTCCGACAACACTTGAAAGACGTCCAAGTCCACCTGAAGTAAAGTTAATGATTGATTGTCCTATCATAGCACAACCTGCCATTGCTCCAAATGAGCCACAAGTCATATTTCCAATACCTTGAGCAACGCACTCTTTATTTCCACTCCCACGATTTCCACTCATCTCATCTAAAACAGATAGAGTTAAGAGCGATTCAATTAAACCAACAAGTGCAATGATGATTGAATAAGGAAGTATTATTTTTAGAGTTTCAAAATTAAATGGTACGTCTGGTATATAAAAAGATGGTAAAGAGCCACTTATATCAGCCAAATCACCAACTCTTTTTGTATCTAAATCTAAAAAGATAGTTATAACTGAAACAAGAATAATAGATATTAAAGAAGCAGGTAATGCTTTTGTTATTTTTGGGGCAAAGTACATAGTAGCCATAGTAAATGCTACAAGAGCATACATAATCCAATTTTCACCAGCAAAAAGTGGAAATTGAGCCATAGCAATAACAATAGCTAAGCCATTTACAAAGCCGTACATTGCGGGTTGAGGAACAAGACGGATAAATTTACCTAGTTTAAAAATACCAACAAGTATTTGAAAAATACCAGCTAAAATAGTTGCTACAAGCATATATTCGTAACCGTGATCCATAACAAGAGCAACTAAAACAACAGCAATTGCTCCAGTTGCTCCACTGATCATACCAGGACGCCCTCCAATAAGAGCAGTAATTAGACCAAGTATAAAAGCAGTATGAAGCCCAACAAGTGGACTAAGTCCAGCTATTATTGAAAATGCTATAGCTTCAGGAACAAGTGCAATAGCAACAACACTTCCTGATAAAACATCATTTTTTATATTAGAAGTAGAGTAATTTTTTAAATTAAACAAGTAAATTTCCTTAGTTATTTTTCAAGAGGGTGCGGATTATAT
>CAZIAJ010000309.1:0-1654 GCA_964537565.1 uncultured Sulfurospirillum sp. | reverse complement strand
ATAATAAACTTATAGTAAGATTACTATAATGAATAATTAAATACCAATAAAGAGGAGTTTTTATGTCAAACAAAACGGTTACAGTTATAGATAACAGAACTGGCGAGAAGTATGACTTTCCCATTTTAGAGCCAACAGTGGGTCCTGATGTTGTGGATATCTCAACATTTTATCCAAATACAGGTATGTTTACTTTTGATAGAGGTTTTACATCTACAGCAAACTGTAGATCTTCAATCACTTTTATTGATGGAGGAAAAGGCAAACTAATGTATCGTGGATACGATATAGCCTATCTTGCTACACAAAAAACATTTCTAGATACAGTTAACCTTCTTCTTCATGGAGAACTTCCAAATGAAGATAATTTAGAGAAATTTAGTTTAGAAATGAAAAAACGATCATTTATACCTGAGGGAATGATGAAACTTTTTGGAGCGTTTCCTGACCGTGCTCACCCTATGGCTATACTTTCATCTGCTGTTTCTGCTTTATCTACTTTTTATTTTGATCATCTTGATATTGATTCAAAAGAGGAGTATATGGAGATGGCACATAGAATCATAGCTAAAATTCCTACGATCGCAGCACTCTCATATAGACACTCTCAAGGTCTTCCAATCATATATCCTGATATGAAAAAGGGTTTTACAGAAAACTTTTTATATATGCTAAGAGGTTACCCTCATCACTATATAGACTTAAAACCTATAGAGATAAAAGCACTAGATACTATCTTTACTCTTCATGCAGACCATGAACAAAATGCTTCAACTACAACTGTTCGTGTAGTTGCCTCAACTCATGCTCACCCTTATGCATGTATCGCTTCAGGTGTTGCTGCACTTTGGGGAAGAGCTCATGGTGGTGCAAATGAATCTGTAATTCGCCAATTGGAGATGATAGGCTCAATTGACAATGTAGATAAATACATAGCAAAAGCAAAAGACCCTAATGATGATTTTAGACTTATGGGTTTTGGACACAGAGTTTATAAAAACTTCGACCCAAGAGCAACTATACTCAAAGAGATTCAACAAGAGTTAGTAGATGAGCTAAACTTAGATTCTGAACTGATGGCAATCGCTAAAAAGATTGAAGATATTGCACTAAGTGATGAGTACTTTATAAAAAGAAATTTATACCCTAACATAGACTTCTACTCAGGAATTATCCTTCAAGCACTAAAAATTCCTAAAGAGATGTTTGCTGTTATATTTGTAATAGGAAGAACTCCAGGATGGATTGCTCAATGGATTGAACTTAAAGAACAAGACACAATCAAAATTGCTCGTCCTAGACAGCTATACGTTGGACCAAAAGAGAGAACTCCAAAGTACTAAACATATAATTTTACATGTAGAGGCCAAAATCTCTACATGTAAACTATCTTAAAGTAAATACGTATCCATCTTTTACTTTTCTTTGCTTATATAAGTATTTACCATCAAGCTCTATTGCAACTCTATAATAGCCACTATGTTTACCTATTGTAATTGTTTTAAAATATCTTGTTTTCAAATTATATACTTTTGTATAAAATGAAATTTCTCTTTTAAAATCAACAACAATTTTATATGGCTCAGTTATCAAAAAATCTCTTATTTTTTTATCTCTTGTCTTTATATATAAAGACTTATCATCTATTGTAAAA
>CAZIAJ010000308.1:0-1660 GCA_964537565.1 uncultured Sulfurospirillum sp. | reverse complement strand
GTTAGATTAAATTTTAACCGTTTGTTGTCTTTAGTCTATTATACTTACGCTAAGCAAAATTCATATTCTCCTATTTGAGAATTAAAAAAAGTGATTATTAAAAGTTTGCCAAGCCTTTTATCAATTTACTTTTTTTAGTCGTATAGTAAATGTAGCTCCGTTATTACAGTTTTTAGCAACTAAAATACCACCCATACTTTTTTCAATAATCAACTTTGACATATACAATCCGATTCCCGTTCCTCCCATATCTTCTCTAGTAGTAAAGTATGGTTGAAAAACTTTTTCTATAGGATTTGCTTCTATACCCCCTGCGTTATCACTTATAGAAAGATATGTAAAGTCATCATTGTTTATGATACTTATTTTTATTTTTGGGCTTTTTATATTTTTAGCAACTAAAATATTTTTTGCATTTGTGATTATATTGAGCAAAACTTGTTCAAATTCATTTTTATGACCATATATTTTAGTCTCTTGCGGAATATCTACATGTAAAGAAATATTTTCATTTTTTATAGTAGATCCTATAATGTTCATTACCGAACTAACAGCTTTACTAGCAAGAAACTCTTTTTTCTCACGAGATGGCATAAAAAATTCTCTAAAATCATCTATAGTTTTTGACATATATTCTAAAAGATGTTCAGCTTCATTACTTTTTTTACTCATTGTATCAATGTCTAGTTTTCCAAAAGAGTAGCTAAACTTTAGTGTCATCATAATCGCTGAAAGTTCAGATAGTGGTTGTCTCCATTGGTGAGCTATGTTGCTTATCATTTCACCAAGAGCTATAAATTTTGATTTTTCAATGAGAAGTTGCTCTTGTTCTCTACTTTTTTGTACTTCATTTTTTACTCTTTGAGCAAGTTCCCTATTTAGCTTTTTAAGTTCCTCTTTTTTTTGGTTTACTTGAATGTTTTTATTTTTAAGGACTATCTCTATCTGTCTTCCAAAAAATACTGCGAAAGAACTTGCAATAACTGAAAACAATAAAAATAAAAATATAGCAGAAGTTATCTCCATTTCTACGTTTGTTTCAAGAGATTTCTTTTTTATTTCTATCTCTTTATTAATTCCATCAAGATATGCTCCAGCACCTATAATCCAATCCCAATGAGGATAGAGTCTAAAGTAGGATACCTTTGGTCTAACTAAATCTGAATCTAATTTTTTATACATGTAATCGACAAAAGCGTAGCCATATATGCCAATCTCTTGTAGAAACTCTTTTCGAAATTTTTTGCCATTTGCATCTTTATATTCTGTGGAGATATATTTACCCTCAAGGTCACTCCTGTTTGCATTTACTAACATTTTGGCAAATTTATCTCCACCACTAAAATTTTCTATTTTATAAATAATTAGATAATTGTTTTTATCATTTCCAAATCGTATAGTTCTTATCCAGTCTTTTAACTCTTCTTTATATTTTTTTTCATCGTAGTGTGGGTTAATAGCTCTTTTAAATCTAATAAGTTTTATTATTGAATCAACTTCTCGCTTTATAAGTTTCCTTTGAGATACGACATAAGCATCTTTTATCTCTTTTATTTCTCTATCCAAAATTTGATATTGTCTAGTTATAAAATAGTATCCACTAAAAACCATTAGTGTAGCTATCATGAAAATACCAGCAAATATAATAGCAGTAGATATA
>CAZIAJ010000307.1:0-1671 GCA_964537565.1 uncultured Sulfurospirillum sp. | reverse complement strand
ATGATAGATATTATCTCTACATTGATAATATGATATCAAATGTACTCTTAGAGTCAAAATATAGAAAAAGAGCTGATGACTTTTTATGGATAGCTTTTTTAGTAGCATTTGTTGTTCTTATATCTATGTACGTCTCAATACTAAAAAGTATAGCTCCACTTAAAGAGTTAAGTGCACAGATAAGAAAATTTGCTTCAGGTGATATGCAGATAAACTGTAAAAGTAATAAAAAAGACGAGATAGCAGCAGTTGCAAATGAGTTTGATAGAGCTGCTTCAAAATTAAGAGATTTAATACATTCTAGGCAACTATTTTTAAGAACTATAATGCATGAGTTAAAAACACCTATAGGAAAAGGTAGAATAGTATCTGAAATGATAGAAGATGCTAAAGCTAAAGGTAGGTTGATAAGTATTTTTGAGAGGTTAGATTTACTCATCAATGAGTTTTCAAAGATAGAGCAAATAGTCTCAAAAAATTACTCTTTACAACTTAAAGAGTATCATTTAGTTGATATAGTAGATAGTGCTATAGATATGCTTATGCTTGATGACAAAAAATCTCAACACGTAAAAGTAAATATAAATCAAGATGTTAAAATTAAAGCAGATTTTGAATCTTTTGCACTTGCAATAAAAAACTTAATGGACAATGCAATAAAATATGCAGATGATAAAGTAGTACATGTAAATGTAGCTGATGGTATACTTTATATAGAAAACAGAGCAAAAGAGTTTCCCATGGATATAGAAGAGTACTATAAACCTTTTGTATCAGGTTCTAAAAAGACTAAAACAGGATTAGGACTAGGACTTTATATAGTTAAAAATATAGTTAAGTTAAATGATTTTGAGCTTAACTATGAATATATTGATAGTATGCATAGATTTTCAGTGGATATTTCATAATGAAACTGGAAAAATTTGATAATTTGGTAGAAGCACTCAGCTCTTTACCGAGCGTAGGCAAGAAGTCAGCTCAAAGATTTGCTTATCATCTCATACTAAATGATACTTTTAATGCTATGAAAATCTCAAATGCTATAGAGAGTGCAGTCCGCTCTATAAGAAGCTGTGAAAGATGTGGAGGTCTAAGTGAACATGAGCTATGTGATATTTGCTTAGATGAGCATAGAGATAGCTCTAAGTTATGTATAACTGAGAGTGCAAAAGATATTTTGGTTTTGGAAGAAAATAATCTTTATGATGGTGTCTATTTTGTTCTTGATAGTTTAGAAGAAGAGAGTGTTTCTAAGTTAAAAGAGGTAGCTAGTAGTGGTATAAAAGAGGTTATATTTGCTTTGACACCATCTTTGGCTAATGATGCTGTTATTATTTTTATAGAAGATAAACTTAAAGAGCTTAATTTAGAGTTTACTAAGATAGCCCAAGGGGTACCAACAGGAGTACACCTTGAAAATGTAGATATGCTTTCTCTCTCAAAAGCTCTTAATTTGCGTACTAAGGTTTAGCGTAAATTATTTATATTATTATGTAAAAGCTTTTTTCATATGAGTTGTTATTTTTTTTTCATCTAGTTTGTTGTTAAAAAATAGGTTAAATGCAAGTACACCTTGATGTAAAAGCATATCAGTACCATCTTTGCATGTAAGAGAATTTTGCTTTGCTAGTTTTAAAAATGGAGTTTCTTTATTATATATAACTTCAAATG
>CAZIAJ010000306.1:0-1684 GCA_964537565.1 uncultured Sulfurospirillum sp. | reverse complement strand
GTTTAGTAGTAATAAATCGGAGTCAATGTTGAAACGGTTACTTTTCTTAAAGAAGATAACTAGTTTGAGGGTCAGTTAGATTATTGCACTAAAAACTTGTGTGGCAACAAGATCGGTTTTAAAACTAGATCGAATTTTACGAGGTCAAGTTAAGTGTAATAAATTGCTATATCACGCAGGAGTTAACTCCTGCGCTAACAAGCTCTTTAAAATACTTTAAAGGCTTACAAAATGTATTCTATCGGATTAGATGTTTCAAAGTCAAGTATCGCTGTTCATATTCCAAAAAATAAGTTGAATATTGAGATTGAAAATAGTATAAAGGCATTAAAATCACTCTATAGTAAACTAAAAAAGATTTATAAAAAAGAGATTGATAGACTTGTTTTTGTATTTGAGCCTACGGCTAACTACTCTTCTCTTTTATATCGTTTTTGTGCAGATAAAAAGATAAAAGTTTTTACTATAAATCCCAAACAGTCGCACAATTTTTCTAAAGCTATTGCTCAACGCAATAAAAGTGATAAAATCGATGCAAAGGTATTATCACAGGCAATTGTTATTGCAAGAGAAGATGAGATTATTATCCCTACTATTGACACTTGTGTAGAAGAGATAAAAGAGATGATGAGTTACTATAAAATCAGACTCAAACAGCGTGTACAACTCTCTAATCACCTTGAAGCACTTAAGGCAAAAGGTAACAATACCTCTCTTGTACAAAGATTGCAAAAAGAGATAAAAGAGTTGAAAAAAGTCGAGGCGGAAATTATTGATGAGATTTATCAAATAATTGCTAAAAATGAAGTATTGAACAAAAAATATAATGCTATCACATCAATAAACGGTATTGGTAAAATAGCGGCTATTGCTCTTATCCATCTTTTTATAAAATATCCCAATGCAAATCAAAGACAAATAACTTCTTTGGCAGGTTTAGACCCTATTATGAGAGAATCAGGAACATCCATAAAAAGGAAGAGTCATATCTCAAAAGCTGGTGGAAGTATGTATCGAGGGAGCCTTTTTATGGCAGCAATGGTTGCAACAAAACATAACCAAAATTTGAAACTTTTTTACAATCGTCTCAAGGAAAACGGTAAACACACCACAGTAGCCCAAATAGCTGTTATGAGAAAGCTTGTCATTATCGCTCATTCTCTGTTTAAAAGTGGTGAATCGTATGATGAAAATAGGCATTAGGGTTATTAATCTATGGATAAATTTAGAGTTTTTAGCTTAAAATTGGAAAATAGCAAAATTATTTACTATTTTCCTTAGTTTTTAATTAGCTTTTAAGGTGGCAACTGACCCTGCGGCTCAAATATTTCTCAACTCAATCGTTAGATGAAGCCTGTGGCAGGTAAAAACCCAAAAATACATTTCAAATTGGAATATTTCTAACAATTATGCCCTAAACATGCTACAACTATACCATGTGTAAAATTCCTAAAAAACCAAACTTTACTAAACCAAATTATGAGATGCAAGATATCTTCAAGCTATATGCCGATGACTATATAAAAAATAATTCCCTAACATCTGTTCAAAAAAAAGCCATAACAGATATATCATCCTGTCGAACTTCAACTTTGGGTTACAATGCAAAAGAGTGTTGTGAATGTAAAAATATAGAGTTTGCATACAACTCATGCAGAAACAGAAACTGCCCTAAATGCCAAGG
>CAZIAJ010000305.1:0-1694 GCA_964537565.1 uncultured Sulfurospirillum sp. | reverse complement strand
AATATTTTTTTTACTTATAAATACAAGCTTGCTAAAATCTTTATACTCTTCAAGTACAAGAGCATAATCTTCAAACTTATATACATAGGAGTTTTTATCTTTATATCTATAAAGTTTACATGAAAGAGAGTTTTTTTGTAAATATATATTCAGATTGCTCTGATTTTCTACTAAAAACTCTCTTTTCATTATTTAAATACTTTTTCTAAAAATGGTACAACTTGTTTTTTTCTACTAAGTACTTTTGGCAACCAAACTTGAGAATTTTCTAGTTTTATATCAAAGGCTTTCTCAATTAAACTAGCATCATCACTCACTACAAGTAACTGTGATCCCTCTTGTATAATATCTGTTAAAAGTAGTAAAACTGTATGTCTATCACCCTCACTCTTCAGAGCTTTCAAATCAGCAAAAAGGTCATCTTTTATATTGTCAAAAACACTCAAATCAACAACTTCTAGCTGTCCAACACCAACCTTTTTACCACCCATTTCAAAATCTTTATAATCACGAGTAGTAAGCTCTCTAGCAGTTGCTCCTGCTACTGCTGATTTTACTAAAAACATCTCCATACCAAGTGCTTTATAGTCCTGAATACCTGAGATTTTAGCTAACTCTTTGACGGCTTTTGTGTCTACCTTTGTACAAGTTGGAGATTTAAATATAACAGTATCACTCAAGATAGCACACATCATAGCACCTGCAAGATTTTTTGGAATCTCAACATTATGATAATCAAACATCTCTTTTACTACTGTATTAGAACACCCTATTGGTCTTATCCAACACTCAAGTGGCGTTGATGTTGTGATGTCTCCGAGCTTATGATGATCCACTATACCTTTTATATTTGCTTCTAATATATCTTCTGGAGCTTGAGCAAGGTCTGAAAAATCTATAAGGTAAACATCTTCACCTTTATATGAAGTTTTTAACTCTGGTAAATCTAAATCAAATTTGTTAAGTATAAACTCAGTTTCTGCTGAAATGCTACCTTGTCTAGTTGGCTCACACTCTTCACCTATTTGATTTTTTAAATATGCTAATGAAATTGCTCCTACTATTGAGTCGCTATCTGGATTTGTATGTCCAAAAACATATGTTTTCATATACTGCCTTTATTTTTTCTATTATTATACCAAAAAATAGAATTAATCGACCTTACACACCTAATCCAAGTGCAATAATATCAACCGTATCTACGGAGAGTAAAAAATCATCTATTTTTTTATCTTTTATCCCATTTTTTCTCCAATACTCTTGAAACAATTTATCTATTTTTGTAAATTCATTATTTGCAAAATATAGCTTTAATCTATTTCTCTCTTTATCTATAAAATTTGATAGAAGAGTCAAAAATGCTTTTTCATTATTGCCGATATAAGATAGTTTTTTAAGAAGTTTAACTTTTTTGTGTCTCCAATAAAAACTCTTCCACACAACACCTTCACTCTTGTCTGGTAACTTAAAAGCGTCATAATATGGGGATATTTTATATATGTATTTATCTATTTTTTTTAATTGTGTAGTTACATTCTCATTGTTAAGTGTTAGTTCAGCATCACATTCAATTTTACTTGAATCACTATCATCAGGAACAGCCGAAGTGATTAACTTATCTGCATTAATAATAATTTCTTTTTTCTCTACAAATATATAGTTTGTAAGTTTTTTAGGTTCATAAAAGCTATTTA
>CAZIAJ010000304.1:0-1696 GCA_964537565.1 uncultured Sulfurospirillum sp. | reverse complement strand
TTATTTTTTCAGGTGTCGGTAAAAAAGATTCTGAGATACGTGAAGCTTTACAAGAAGATATTTTACTAATTAATCTTGAGAGTGAAGCTGAGATGAAACGCGTGGAGGCAATAGCCAATGAGCTTAACATTGAAGCTCGAATATCTATTAGAGTTAATCCTAATGTTGACCCTAAAACACATCCTTATATTTCAACTGGTTTACATGAAAATAAATTTGGGGTGAGTTTAGATTCGGCTAAACGTATGTATATTTATTCTAAAAAATCTGAGAATTTAAACCCCATAGGAATTCACTTCCACATAGGTTCACAATTAACAGAGTTAGCACCCATTAAAGAAGCATGTGGAATAGTGGGTGATTTAGTACGTTCTTTAGATGCCATTGGCATTGACATTAAATTTTTTGATGTTGGTGGAGGAATAGGGGTTGTTTATGATGATGAAGTAACAATAATACCTGCTGATTATGCCAAAGCAATTTTGAGTCAAATTAAAGGGCTTGACATGACCATATTGTCTGAACCTGGACGGTACATGATGGCAAATTCAGGAATCTTTTTAACCAGAGTACTTTATGAAAAAGTAAATGGCAATAAGCGTTTTGTGATTGTTGATGGTGCGATGAATGATTTACTTCGTCCAAGTTTGTACAATGCGTATCATAAGATTGAAGCCATTCAAAAAGAAGGTGAAAAATCAAAAGCTGATGTAGTGGGACCTGTTTGTGAAAGTGGTGACTTTTTAGGTAAAGATGTTGAGCTTCCTCTTCTTAATCATAATGATATTTTAATCGTGCATTCTGCTGGAGCATATGGTTTTACAATGTCTAGTAATTATAATACACGTGGACGTTCAGCCGAAGTGGCACTATTGGATGGGAAAGATTATCTTATTCGTGAGCGTGAGACATTTGAAGACCAAGTAAGACTTGAAGAGTCTTGTGACACGAGTTGGCAATCGTAGAAACTGTAGGGATAGACCCCTGTGTCTATCCAAAAATACAATAAGGAAAAAACCATGACACTAGATGAACTACGCGTTGAGATAGATAGTATTGATAATCAATTGTTAGAACTCTACAACAAACGTATGGAGTATGTTCATCAAGTGGGTGAACTTAAAAATACCACGGGTGCTCCTATTTATAGACCAGAAAGAGAACAAGCAATTTTAAATCGTCTAAAGTCTCAAAATAATGGGAAATTAACAGATGGGGCTATTGATGCATTGTTTTTGGAAATGTTTGCAGTCGCTAGAAATCTTGAACGTCCAGAAGGTGTTGCTTATCTTGGACCAGAAGCTTCTTTTACACATCAAGCAGCTGAGAGTAAATTTGGTTCAATGAGTACTTATATCCCTTTAAATTCGATTCAAGCAGTATTTAGAGAAGTGAATAGAGGAACAGCAAAGTTTGGGGTTATTCCTATTGAAAACTCCTCAAATGGAATTGTGTCTGATACGATTAACTGTCTTAAACAGTATGATTTGAAAATTATTGCAGAGGTTTTTATTGATATTCATCATACTTTAGCCACACGTTGTAATAGCATTAAAGAGATTAAAAAAATTTATTCAAAAGACATTGCACTTGAACAATGTCAAAACTTTTTACAAGACTTTGGCTTAGATAGCGTAGAACTCATTCCCATTGAATCAACAGCCAAAGCAGCCAAAATTGCGATGGATGAAGAAGG
>CAZIAJ010000303.1:0-1696 GCA_964537565.1 uncultured Sulfurospirillum sp. | reverse complement strand
ACTCAAAAGAGACAAATCCAAATAATGCTCAGCTTATTTTTTCTACTCATGATACAAATCTTTTAAATCAGAAATTCTTTAGAAGAGACCAAATTTGGTTTTTACAAAAAGATATATTTGGTGCAAGTGAGCTTTATTCTTTAGTAGAGTATGGAAAAGGGAAAACAAGAGATGATTTAGTTTTAGAAAAGAATTATCTTGATGGGAAGTTTGGAGGAGTACCAAGTATAAGTTCTTTAGATTTTGGAGACTTGTAATGGGAAGTAATGATTTTCATAAAAAAAGAAAAGAGAGAAATACTAAAAAAAAGAGAGTAGAAAAAAAATCAGTTCTTATAGCACTAGAAGATACTAAATCATCAAAATACTATTTTGAAGAACTTTTAAAAGATAAGGGATTAAAAGGTAGAGTTGTATTTGCAGAGCATATAGGAACTAATCCCAAAAAAGTACTAAAAGCAATTGAAAAATATAAAGATAAAAATAAAATAGATAATTTTGAAAAAGAGTGGATTGTTATTGACAAAGATTCTTATTCAAAAAATGAAATAAATTCAGTATTTCAAAGCGCATATTCTAAAGGGATTTGTGTTGCTTTTTCAAATGAATCTTATGAACTATGGGTACTATTACACTTTGAAAAGTTAACAAAATGGACAAGTCGAAAAGAACTAAATAGCAAATTAAAAAAGATATTTGAGGATAGATTCCATATAGAATATACAAAATCTTCAAGAGATATATATAGATATATCATAAGTTTTCAAAAAGAGGCTATAAAAAATGCAAAAAGTTTAGTTGAAATGCATAAACAAAATAGTAAATTAAAAGAGTATTGTGAATGTAATCCTTTAACAACAATATTTGAATTGGTAGAGTATCTAAATGTACAAAATTCTACGAGTTTCTTGGGATGAAAAAAATCCTTTTCTTTGGTGGGCAAAACTCTGGTAAAAGTAGACTTGCTGAGGAAAAAACTTTAAGTTTATGTACAAAAAAACCTTACTATATCGCTACATACCTAGATGAATTTGATGATGAAGATATGAAAGAGAAGATAAAACAACATCAAAATAGTAGAGAAGAAAGTTTTATAAATATAGAAGAGCCATACGATATAAGTAAAAGTATAAAAGAGGGCAACACTTATATAGTTGATTGCCTCTCTATGCTAATCTTTAACAATATAGATGATGAAAAAAGAGTCTTTTCTCAGTTGGGTGATATCTCTACATGTAAAGCTAATATAATTTTTGTTATAAATGATGTAAGTGGTAGCATAATTTCAGCAGATAGACAAAATAGAAAGTTTGTAGAACTAAGTGGTAAAGTTGCTCAATTTGTGACAAATTTTTGTGACGAAGTTTATGAAGTGAAGTTTGGATTAGTAAAAAGATGGAAATGAAAGATTATAAACATGGTGGAGATGTAAAGAGTTTTGCTAAACAATATGGGTTGAAAAAAGTCATTGACCTCTCGTCAAATATAAACTTTTTAAAGCCAAAAATAGATTTAGATTTTAACAAACTTGATATCTCTAGTTATCCAAATTATGATGATTTTTATGTTCAAATTGCAAAACACTTCAGTGTAAAAAAAACTCAATTAGAACTTTATAATGGAGGAAGTAGTGCTATATTTACTATGTTTAAAGAGTTAAATGTAAAACATTGTACTATCTACTCACCTGCATACTT
>CAZIAJ010000302.1:0-1702 GCA_964537565.1 uncultured Sulfurospirillum sp. | reverse complement strand
TATAAGACTTATCGATAATAAAAAAGTTATATCTCCATATTTTTTCCTAAACATAGCAAAAGAGACAAAATTATACCCCAAGTTAACACAAATAATGATAGAAAAAACATTTAAAATATTTGATAAAGAGAATGCTACATTTTCTATAAACCTATCTATTGATGATATCTTAAATACCAAGACAGTTCAATTTATACACAAAAAACT
This sequence comes from uncultured Sulfurospirillum sp., assembly GCA_964537565.1. Lineage (GTDB taxonomy): Bacteria > Campylobacterota > Campylobacteria > Campylobacterales > Sulfurospirillaceae > Sulfurospirillum_A. The sequence continues at coordinate 1,495 of CAZIAJ010000302.1, read as the reverse complement.
TAAAAAATATGATGTAAAAGATAAATTAATATTTGAAATCTTAGAGTCTGAAGAAATAGCCAACTTCGATGATATAATGCCATTTATTTATAATATGAAAAAACTAGGAGTAAGATTTGCTATTGATGATTTTGGTTCAGGTTATTCAAACTTTTCCTATCTCTTACAAATAAAACCAGATTATATAAAAATAGATGGCTCATTAATAAAAAACATCACTAAAACTTCAAACGAATATCATATAGTTAATGCCATTGTAAAGTTTGCAAAGTCGCTAGGTATAAAAATTATTGCAGAGCATGTAAGTTCACAAAACATAGTTGATGTATTACATGATTTGGACATTGATTATATGCAAGGTTTTCATTTTTCGGAACCAAGCCCAACATTATCTTAAAAATATACTAAAGCAACCCTCAAGGATTATTAAAAAAACTAATAATACTAATTAAGATAAAATTTATCCTATTAAGATATAATTTCACAATAAATTAAATCAAGGATATAAAATATGGCAACAACTCACCTTAAAGGTAATGTAGTAAACTTAGCAGGAAATGAAGTAAATGTTGGCGACTTAGCACCAATCGTAAAAGTAGTAGCAAAAGACTTGAGTGAAATTCAAGTTGGTGGTGAACAAGGTAAGGCGCAAGTTGTTGTTGTTGTTCCTTCACTAGACACTCCAGTATGTGCTGCAGAAACAAGAAGATTTAACACTGAAGCTGCAAAAGTAGAAAATGCAAGTGTAACTGTTGTATCTATGGATTTACCATTTGCAATGGGTAGATTTTGTACAACTGAAGGAATCGAAAACCTAGAAGTAGGAAGTGATTTTAGAAACAAAGATTTTGCAAATGCTTACGGTGTTCTTATCGCTGATGGTCCTTTAGCAGGTGTCACTGCAAGAGCGATCTTTGTAATAGATGCAAGTGGAAAAATAGCATACAAAGATATCTGTAACGAAATTACAGAAGAGCCTAACTATGATGGTGCATTAGCTGCAATTAACGAAGCTACAACTACTAGTTGTTGTGGAACTTGTCAATAATATAAAAGTAGGTAGTTACCTAAACAATAAGGGGCAAAAGCCCCTTATCCAATACTAATACTCAAGCGACTATCCGCTTTTGCACTCTTGTCTAAAATCAAGATACTTTAAATTAAAATACACTACAATTCGGATAAAATTTATCTGAATTCAGGAACTTTTATATGTACAACAAATTTGCTTCTCAACCTCATCAACCTTTTTTTACAGCAGGTATACTTTTCTTTATAACTTTTCTTCTTATTTTAGGTTTTAATTACTCTGGTGTTATATCTCTAGATAGTGGTATCTCAGAATTTCACTCATACCCTTTGATTAACATTGTTTTTATACAATTTTTTCTAGGTTTTTTATTTGTTGTTTTTCCTCGTTTTTTAACACAAGCTGCAGTCCCTATAAAAACATATATGAATATATTTTTCATATATACACTAGGTGGTATAACTT
>CAZIAJ010000301.1:0-1726 GCA_964537565.1 uncultured Sulfurospirillum sp. | reverse complement strand
TCTATGTAGTCTATTGCAGATATTAAGCTTTTATCCTTACTTCTTTTATGAATATCGTAATAACCTCCTACACTAACAAGATTTTTTATCAGTTTTGGATTGTATCCAATAAGTGTTGCTCCCATAGCTGCACCGGCAGAGTGCCCAATATAGTTTACAACTTTTGCATTGTATCTGTTTTTTAAACTCAAAATTAATTCAGATAAAAAATCAATATACTCTTTGGTTGAAGCTAAATATTTTGTACCTTTATGTGCTAAGGAATTTAAATGATTTGTCGAAGATCCAGAATAACCAGGGAGAGCTATAGCTACTGTAGATATATCTGTTTGTATAGATAAATCATCTGCAAAAGTAGAATAACGACCAAGTGTATTAGTTCCTTCTGACCAAATACCATGAACTACTATATTTAAAGTATCTGTATCGTCACTTAAAGCTTCATAGTACTCAATACACTCACCTCCAGCATATATAAAACTATCACCTTTGGATAAACATTTATTTTTAGTGAGTATTTTTGCTTGTATTGAAGATACTAAAAAACAAACTATAAAAAATCCTTCTATTATATTTTTCATTTATAAACCTTTCTTATTGCTCCATTAGCTAACTAACTCAATAATTAACTTTTGCATATATAAATTTGCAAGAAATCTATTATATCAAAATAGTATGCTTCTTGCTTTTACTCAATATTTTCGTTAAAATCATCTTTATTTGATTGGTATATTATGAAAATTGCAATTTTTGGAGGCTCTTTTGACCCTCCTCATACAGGACATGAAGAGATAGTGAAAGAAGTGTTAAACTCTTTACCTGTAAATAAACTTTTTATTGTACCAACACATCTAAATCCTTTTAAAAAAGAGTTTTTTGCTCCTTCAAAATTACGTTTAAAGTGGCTAAAAACCATCTTCTCAAAAAAAGAGATTGAAATCTTAGATTATGAAGTAAGGCAAGAGAGAGCTGTTCCAACCATAGAAACTATAGAGTATCTAAAGAGTATATATAAATTAAAAAAAATTTATCTCATTGTTGGAGCAGATAACTTTGCAAATATAAACAAATGGCATAGATATGAAGAACTCTCAAAACAAGTAGAATTTGTAGTTGCATCAAGAGATAATCAAAATATCCCAAAAAACTTGATAAAATTACCAATTAATGCTAATATTAGCTCTTCAAAACTTCGTTCAAATATGAACATATCTTTTATACCACATAAAATCAAAGAAGAAGTTGGAGAATATTATAGATAAGAATATTCTTGCTAAAAGTAAAGCTTCAGTGCAAGAAATTTTTATAGAGCTTTGCTCTAGAAAAAGGAAACAGTTAAATGGAAAATAGAATAAACAGTATAGTTAATATTTTAGACAGTAAAAAAGCAGAAAATATTCAAACTTTTGATATGCGTAATCAAGACTACTTTGTAGAACAAGTAGTTATCGCTACAACACTAGGTGAAAGACATGGTTCATCTCTTTTAGTTGATCTAAAAAAAGGGTTAAAAGATGAAACTTTTATACATATAGAAGATGAAAATGAGTGGATAGTTTTAGACTTAGGTGATATCTTAATTCATCTCATGACTCCTGAATATCGCTCAAGATATAATATTGAAGAGTTTTTATCTGAGCGTAATGAAGAGATGAAAAAAATCAGACAAATGACAATAGAGGGAGAGTAAAACTCTCCTCATACCACTTTAATAAAACTTTAAATA
>CAZIAJ010000300.1:0-1763 GCA_964537565.1 uncultured Sulfurospirillum sp. | reverse complement strand
CTGTTTTCCAACTTATTTCAAATATTTTGGCTCCATTTGTATCTTATACATACTTAAAAAATAACTAAAGGTTCTCTGTGCAACAAACTATAAAAAAAGATGAAATCAATCTAAGAGAACTCTTTAGTACCATTGGTCATTATAAATGGTCTATTATTATCTTTACTATATTAATTACTCTTGCAGTAGCTGTTAAAGTCTACTTTATGCCAAAGTATTACAGATCAACCGTTACACTAGAGGTAAAACCTGAAGAGACTCAAGCAGGAGGTTTCTCCATGGGAGGGGCTGCTGCCATGTTACTTGGTAGTGGAGCAGGAGCTTCTGCTGACCTAGAAAAAGACATTACCCTACTAAAAACCTACCGAACCAACGAAAAAGTTTTAGATAAAGTAAATGGCTATATGGTTCGTTATTTTATTACAAATGAAAAACATAAAGAGGTAGAGGTAGATAAAAATTTATCTATACAAGTTACTGATGTTACCATAAATAGTTTTAAAAACTATGGAATGCGTCTAATTGTACAACCTTTAGATGCAACACAATATCAACTATTAACACCTGGTAGATTTTCAAATAACCCTATAGGAACTTATCACTACAGTGAAATAGTCACTCATGAGAAATTTAAGCTCATGATACATAAAAAATCAGAATTTAAAGATGCTTATACCCTTGAACTAGCAGGAACCAAACGTAATGTTTATGAAAAAATAGTCTCTAAAAATTTAAGCATAGAAGCAGACAAAACTGCACCTTTTATTACTCTCTCTTTTTTAGATACCCTTCCTCACAGAGGTGAGTTATATTTAAAAAATCTCATAGAGATTTATACAAAACAAAGCATAAACGACATAAAAACAGACACTTCGGTCATCATAAACTCTTATGACCAACAACTTAAAAAAGTTGAAGAGCGTGTTCAGTACAGCTCTAAAAAACTTGAAAACTTTAAAACAAAAAATCACATTATCGCTCCAGATATACAAGCTGTTGCACTGGTCCAAGAGTTAAGCAAGGTTGACATAGAGATAGCTCAAAACAACTACAGACAAGAGCTTATAGGTAACCTCATTAGATTTGTAAAGTTAAACAAAAATATAGATGCTATAGCCCCTTCACTTGTAGACTTTAATGATATGCCAACTATAGAACTTATTAAACTTATACAAAAGCAAGAGATAGCACTTGCTGATTTACTCTTAAAGTACAAACCTGATCATCCAACTATTATAAGAGCTGACCAAACTATTTATAACTTAAAAAACAAAGTTCTTTCTAACTTAATAAACTTACAAAAAACACTTAAAGAGAAGACAAAGTCTCTTCGTAACATGAAAAATGGCTACAATAAAAAACTACAATCAGCCCCTAAACAAGAGCAAGAACTTATAAACTTTTCAAGAGACTACAAAGTAAATGAAAAGATGTACCTCTACCTTATGCAAGAGCGTTCAGCAACACAGATAAAACATGACAAAGCTCTTTCACGATTTAAAATTATAGAATCTATTTATACCTCAAATCAAACAGTTAAGCCAAAAAAATCTCTTATTGTTATAGTAACTTTTATTACTTCCATTATCTTAATGATATTTATTGCATTTTTTAGAGAGTTTACAAAAAGAGATAAAGGAGATGAATAGTATGTTAATTTTAGGGAATAAATATCAACTCTTAGAAGAGGACTACAATAAACTCCAAAAAAACTTTACATCTGTCTATAATATAGATATTAATATTAATAGTAATAGTAATAA
>CAZIAJ010000299.1:0-1769 GCA_964537565.1 uncultured Sulfurospirillum sp. | reverse complement strand
TTAATAAAGTGTTCAACTAATATAGGAATATCTTGTTTGCGTTTTTGAAGAGAAGGAACTTCGATACTTATCATAGATAATCTATAAAATAGATCTTCCCTAAAGCTATCATTTTTTATATTTTTATCTATATTTATATTTGTTGCAGATACGATTCTTCCTTTAAAAGAGATATCACTACTACCACCAATTCGTCTAAATACTTTACTTTCTAGAAATCGTAAAAGTTTACTCTGAAGAGTTAAATCTAACTCTCCTATCTCATCTAAAAATAGTGTTCCTTCACCTATGCTCTCTGCAAATCCTATATGTTGTGTTTTTGCATCTGTAAATGCTCCTCGTTCGTGCCCAAAAAGTTGTGATTCAAATAACTCTTTAGGTATTGAAGCACAGTTTATTGCTAATATTGGAGAATCATTATGTTTAGAGTTTTTATGGATTAGATTAGCAATAAGTTCTTTTCCTGTTCCTGTATCACCAAGTATAATAACCGGTAAGTTATTATTGGCTGCTATACCAATCTTGCTGTATATCTCTTTCATAGTTTCAAAAGAGCCTACAAACTCTTCATCTATTTGTTTAGATATAGTTATGTTTTCACTCTCTACAACGTCATATTTTTTAACTATGTTGTTTAGTTCATTTGAAGTAAAAGGTTTTTGTAGTATATCTTTTACTCCTATTTTGGAAGCTTCTATCATATTTGTAGGTGTTGTATAGGCCGTCATGAGAATAACAGGCTGTTTTATAGCTTTTTCACGTAAATTTTTTATCAAATCAATACCAGAAAAATCTTCACTTAGCATAATATCAATCAGTAGTAAATCTATATTTTCTGATATAACTATTTCTGCTATATTTTCTTCTAACCCATCAAATACAAAAGTTTTATGTTTTGCTTTTTTTAAGATTCTGGAAACAGAATATCTAATTTCTTCTTGGTCATCAATTATTGCTACTTTCAACTAAAATCCTTTTGTATTGGTAAATATATCCTAAAAGTTGTTCTATTTTCACTACTCAAATGCATATGTCCACCAGAGAGATAAACTATCTTATATACTGTAAAAAGGCCAAGACCAGAACCATTTTTTTTTGTTGTATAAAATGGTTTAAAGATTTTGTCTTTTATATTTTCTGGTATTCCTAAGCCACTATCTTGTACTTTTAATAAACTTACACCATCTCTCTCTTTTTGCCAACTTATTTCTATTTTTCCATCTTTTTTTAGTGCTTCAAATGAATTTGTAATAAGATTCATTAAAATCATTTCTATAGAGTTTTTGCTGATATATGTTTTAATGCTTGTATCAATTTTTGTAAATATTTCTATATTTTGCCTATTAGCTTGTGGTTTAACTATAGCACATATTTCATCAATAATATCCTTTACATGTAAAGCTATTTTTTCATTACTATCTAGTGGTTTACCAAGTGATAAAAAATCGACAACTTGGGCATCCATTCTGTTGAGTGTAGTATGTATGATTTTCATATCTTCACTATTTAACTCATTAGCATCTTCTAGAAGAAGTTTTAAGGGTTGTAAAAGATTTTTAATTTCATGAGCAAATAAGGAGCTTATTTCGCCAACTGTTTTTAAAGAGTGTGTAACTTTTTCTTGTTCAGTTGCTCTTTTTACTTCTTTCATTAATTTTGTAATAGTCATAATAAGTACTGTAATCTCATCATTTTCTTCACTTTGTATCTCTTTTATGTCATCCCATTTTTTAAGTGATATTGCTTTCGCATTATCTACAAGTATACTT
>CAZIAJ010000298.1:0-1778 GCA_964537565.1 uncultured Sulfurospirillum sp. | reverse complement strand
CTATTTATTGTTACTATTATCTCTTACTCTTTATCTAAACAAAGTGGAAACCTTTTCAACATATATAAAAATGATTTAGAAGGTAAAATAGATAAAGCAGTAAAAGAAAATACAAAAAAAGACAAAATGATGCAACAGCAAAGTAAACTTGCTTCCATGGGCGAAATGATAGGAAACATAGCACACCAATGGAGACAACCACTAAATGCACTGAGTATCAATATACAAAACCTTGATGATGATTATGCCGATGGACTTATAGACGAAAAATTTATAGATGAGTTTATAAATAAAAATAAAGAAATTATAGAATTTATGTCACATACTATTGAAGACTTTAAAAACTTTTTTAGAATTGATAAAGAAAAATCACTCTTTAGTGTTAAAGATGCCATACAGAAAGTTTTATCTATTCAATATGCTACATTTAAAAACCATAATATAACTGTAAATTTAACTGGAGATGATTTTCAAATAAACGGTTATGAAAGTGAATTTAAACAACTAATCTTAAATCTAACAAATAATTCAAAAGATGCCATAATAGAAAAAAAGATTCCTTATGGATATATTTCTATAGAACTTAGTAGCCATAAAATAGTAATAAAAGATAATGCTAAAGGCATACCTAATGATATTATAGATAGGGTTTTTGAACCATATTTTACAACAAAAGAGCAAGGTAAAGGTACGGGTATGGGATTATATATGTCTAAAATGATTATAGATGACAATATCCATGGAAAACTTAGTGTAAAAAATTATAAAAAAGGTGCTTGTTTTACTATAGATTTACAAAATCTCTCTTAAAATCAACTACTTTTTTAAGATATCTTCTAGTCTCCTTATAAGGTAAACTTGAACGTAGTCTAGTGTATATCTCAGATGGTTTTTTTGAATTTATAATTTTTTTTGCTTCTGTTCTATTTGCACTAAAAATTTTTAAAACATTCCCACTTCCTGTGTTGTATGCACTTATAACACAATACTCTTTTGAGATTGGATTTATTATACCTTTTAAGTATTTTTTATCTATGATATTAAGATAAGCAGATCCCAACTCTATATTATTTTTAGCATCAAATAAATAAGATTTTGAAGGTATCCATTTTATGCCCTTTACATGTAGATATGCGTCACGTCCAGCACTCTTTGGTACTATCTGCATAAGTCCAATCGCTCCAACTCTACTCATAGCAAACTGATTGAAGTTACTTTCTGTTCGTATGATAGCATATACTAAATTTTCACTCACTCCAAATCTTCTTGCATATCTCTTCACATATGGTTTAAACTTTGCCACTCTTACACTTGCATGATCTTTTACCATTGGTATAGTTACAAAATATACTTTTTTACCATTGATGGTTTTAATTTTATAATTTTTCTTTAGAAGAACATCTGCATATCTATTTGCTCTCCAAGAGTAACGTATGTTTTTATTTTGGTCATCTTTAACTTCACCTAAGAGATAAGGAGTACTCCCTAGTTTTATCTTTTTTGCACTAAACAGATCAGCTCCTCTTGGATCATCAGGAAGAAGTAAAGTGGTAACAATTGCATTTTTTAAGCTCTTTTTACCTTGAAGTGACTCTACAGTAACAATACCTTTATCAAAATCTACAAGTGCCCTAGACTTATAGTTTTGCATATATTTTACATACTCTTTTTTCTTTAGGATCTTTACATTTTTCTTACCCCATTGCTTTGAAATATTTTCTATAAAATTTGATAAAAATTTCAAATCTTTTTTTAATCTATTTGGATTAGTAGCATAT
>CAZIAJ010000297.1:0-1791 GCA_964537565.1 uncultured Sulfurospirillum sp. | reverse complement strand
CCTCTTTTATAAGTCTCTCCAATGCTACAAAACCTTTACAGTTTTCACTGCGTATCGTGACAAATTCTTCCCTAATATAGGCATACTTTCTTCCAAAAATCAATCGATAGAGATTTGGATTTTCTCTTGCCCAGTCTACATAGTAATGTGCTGCTTCAAAAAAACGTTTGTCTATAGCTTTAGCTTTGTTTGTAAGTATTGGGACAATCACATCATCAAATTCTTCAAATCCTTTTTCCATTACCGCTTTTATAAGGGTATCTTTTGATGAAAAATGCTTATAAATTGCAGAACGTGAAGTATTGGTTGCATCGGCTAGTATTTTTAGTGTTAGTTTATCAATGTCATTTTTATGTATAAATTCAAACGCAAGTTGTAAAAACTCTTCTTTAAGGTTGCCATGGTGATAGTTGGTTTTTTTCATAAACGTATTATAGCAAAAAGTAAAAAATATTTTTAAGTTAACATTGATTACTTTTAAGATTGGTTATGTTAACATTGTTCACTTATTTAAAAAGGAGCATAATAATGAAATGGTTACTAATAGTATTATTTAGTATAAATGTATATGCACAAACAGCTGAGGAGATAGCAAAAAAATCTTTTGAAGCTATTAGTCAGTATGAAGGAAGTAACTCTATAGTTACAATGATTTTAAAAAATAAAAAAGGGGTCACAAATCAACGTAAATTGAAGATATTGAGGAAAGAAGGAAGTAATGGTGACAAATCGTATATAGAGTTTTTGTATCCAAATGATATTAAAGGTACAAAACTTTTAAGTTATGAGGTTATAGGGGCAGATGATAAACAGTGGCTTTATTTACCTGCACTAAAAAGAATCAAACGTATTAGTTCTAGAAATAAATCAGGATCTTTTGTATCGAGTGAATTTTCTTATGAGGATATTTCTTCTGTAAATTATAAAAATTATCATTATGCAGGAGATGCAGAAAAAGTCACAAAGAAGGGAAAAACTTATTATGAAATTACGCGAATTCCTATTGACAAACACAGTGGATACTCTAAACAAGTTATCTGGATTGATACGCAATCTTATCTGATTCAATTTGGTGAGTATTATGATAAGCATGGTAGGCTTTTAAAGAAAATTAAATTTCCAAAATATAAAAAAATTGATGGTATCTGGCGTATTTTTGAAATTGATATAACAAATGTACAAAATCATAAAAGTTCAAAACTTGTATGGGAAGAAGAGAAAATACATCAACCTATTAGTGATAAAGATATTTCAAAAAGAGCACTGCAATGAGAAAACTTTTTTTCATTGTAATATCTATAAGTAGTTTATTTGCTAATGATACTTTCAAGTTAAAAGGAAATGTTGGATTAGACTATATAGGATATAACAATTCACATAATGATTACTTAGTCAAAGGGAAGAATGAAATATCGTTAAAAAAAGAGAACCTTTCCTTTTATTGTGAAGTAGATTATTTTTATAGTCAAAATTATAAGAATAAAAGAGATTTTTATATCAATGAAGTATATGGTTTTGCTACTTTTGAAAATATTGATTTAAAAGTTGGAAAAATAATACAATATTGGGGTGCTTTAGAAGGCTATAATGTAACCGACGTATTTAATCAAAAAAACACAATTTTAGATCCTTTTGATAAAAGTGAAAAAAAAGGTAGTTGGTCTTCTATTTTAACCTATTATGATAACTATAATAATAATTGGGAATTAGGTCTAAAATTTTATGAAGATGACAATGCATATTTTGATAAGGATTCTCCATATTATCAATTACCATTATCATATAATAATC
>CAZIAJ010000296.1:0-1791 GCA_964537565.1 uncultured Sulfurospirillum sp. | reverse complement strand
ATTTAAAAGCAATAGTTTATGTACAAAATATAGAATATGAAAAAGCAAAAGAAGAAATAGAATTTATTCCATATCTAAAAGTCAATGATGTGGGTTTATTGAATGATTATGCGGGTATATATAAATTAGTCGGTAATTATCCTAAAGCCATAGAGATATATGATTTTATTTTGTCAGAAAAACAAAAAGAATTACAATCAAATTTATATTTGTTGACAATGTTGTATAACAATGTTGCACAAATTTCTGAAAAAATAGAATATAGAGATAATGTTGAACGATATTATCGAGAAGCATTAAAAATTATAAAAGATAAAAGTTCTGAAAAAACTAAAGAATATGCAACGGTTTTAAATAATTTAGGGATATTTTTAAATTCTATAGAGTATATAAAAGACGCTTTATTTATACGAAAAGAAATTTTTGGCGATGAACATATTGAAACAATGCAAAGTTATAATAATTTAGCTGCATATTATTATAAGGTAGGTCAATATACTTATGCAGAAGAGTTGTTTAAAAATGTCTTAAAGTTTAGATTGAGTTATTATGGAGATTTTCATCCAGAAGTGGCAGAAATTTATAATAATATTGCGGAATTATATAGAAAAAGAGGAGAGTATGATTTTGAAGAATTAAAATCACTTTATTTAAAAGCTATAGAAATAATTAAATTTTATTTTGGAGAAACTCATGAGTCATTAGCTGGAAAACTTAATAATATTGGTGATCTCTATAGAGAAAATAATCAATCTAGTGATGCTTTAGTGGAGTATAAAAAAGCTTTATCTATATACAAATCCAGTTTTGGTACAGAAGAGCATGCAACAATTGCAACTGTCTATGGTAATATGGCTTTGACATATCAAGAGCTAGGAAATACAATACAAGCATTTAAGTATCATAATAAAGCTTTAGATATAAGAAAAAAAATATTTGAACCAAATGATTATTATATAGGTCTCAGTCATGCTAATTTAACAGGGTTCTATAATATATTAAAGCAGTTTTCTAAAGCATATAATCATGTTTGTATTGCAGTAGAGATATGGAAAGAAAGATTGCCTGAAAAACATCCTGATTTATTAAAAGCAATAGAGATGAAAACAATGTTAGGAAAAATTATATGATTATTAAAGAAGCCCTTTCTTGGGCGAGTTCAGAGCTTAATAAAGTCTGTGAACGACCGCAATATGAAGCAGAGTTATTACTCGCGTATCATCTAAAAAAAGATCGTATGTATCTTATAACACACGATGGTGACGTTTTAGAAGATGTGGATACGTATAAAAACCTTATACAAAGACGTGCCAAGCATGAGCCTCATGAGTATATCGTGGGTGTTGCTAGTTTTTATGATATACATCTTCAAGTAGAAGAGGGCGTACTTATTCCCCGTCCTGAGACGGAGATACTTATAGACTTAGTAGCAGACATCATAGAAAAAGAGCATATCACACGTATCGCTGAGATAGGAGTGGGAACAGGTGCTATCTCTATTGTTTTGGCACGTAAGTTTCCTGAGCTACAGAGTATCGCTACAGATATTTGTGATGACCCTTTACGTGTGGCACAGAAAAATATAGAGACTTTTGGTTTGGAAAAACAGATAGAGGTGAGAAAATCAAACCTTATAGATGAGGTGCGTGAGTCTGTCGAACTCGTGGTCTCTAACCCTCCGTATATTGCAGAAGATTTTCTACTAGAGTCAAATGTGGTTGACTATGAACCTAAAGAGGCACTTTTTGGTGGCAGACTAGGGGATGAACTCTTGAAGCAAATCATTTTAGA
>CAZIAJ010000295.1:0-1802 GCA_964537565.1 uncultured Sulfurospirillum sp. | reverse complement strand
GTTATAACTATTGCATTTGGAGCATATTGTTTTATATTTTCAATAATTTGTTTAACTATTTTTGCATTTATAAGGAGTAAATCATCTCTGCTCATACCAGGTTTTCTTGGAACTCCAGCTGTAATAACAACTACATCACTATTTTCTATATCAGTATAATCATTTGAAGCATTTATAAGAGTATGACTACCCTCAGGAGAAGTTGCTTGAGCTATATCTAAAGCTTTACCTTTAGCTAAACCCTCAACTAAATCTATCATCACTATCTCACGACAACTTTTTCTCATAGCAAGCCAATAACATACAGTTGCCCCAACATTTCCAGCACCAATTATAGAAACTTTTTTTGCTTGTAACAAACAGACTCCTTTACATGTAGAGGGGATTTATCCCCCCCCTCTATTAAATACTATCAATTATACTATTTAAAGTACTACTTGGTCTCATCTCTTTTTCTGCTTTTTCATCATTTGGAAGATAATATCCACCAATATCAACAGGTTTTCCTTGAGCACCATTTAGCTCAGTCATTATTTTCTCTTCATTTTCATTTAGCTTTTTTGAAATCACAGTAAACTCAGCTTTTAAATCTGCATCATCATCTTGTTTTGCTAACTCATCAGCCCAATACATTGCCAAATAAAAGTGGCTTCCTCTATTATCTATACTTCCTATCTTTCTTGCCGGTGATTTATCATTTAACAAGAATGTGCCTGTTGCTGTATCGAGTGTTTTTGCTAATATAGCTGCTTTTTTATTATTTTGTGTATTTCCAAGATGCTCAAAAGATGCTGAAAGAGCCATAAACTCTCCAAGTGAATCCCATCTTAAATAACCCTCTTCATTAAACTGCTGTACATGTTTTGGTGCACTTCCACCAGCTCCAGTTTCAAATAGCCCTCCACCTTTCATAAGTGGTACTATTGAAAGCATTTTAGCACTTGTTCCTAACTCTAAAATAGGAAATAAATCAGTATTATAATCTCTTAATACATTTCCTGTAACTGAAATCGTATCTTTTCCTTCTCTCATACGCTTCACAGATACCTTTGTTGCTTCTAGTGGACTCATTATAGATATATCAAGCCCTGAAGTATCATGGTCTTTTAAATACATCTCTACTTTTTCAATCATTTGTTCATCATGAGCTCTATTTTTATCTAACCAAAAAATTGCAGGAGTATTTGATAATCTTGCACGACTAACTGCTAATTTTACCCAATCTTGAATTGGAGCATCTTTTGCTTGACACATTCTAAAGATATCACCCTCTTCTACATCAAAACTAAATACTTCATTACCAGATTTATCTATAACTTTTATATAACCTTCACCTTGAGCTTGAAAAGTTTTATCGTGTGAACCATACTCTTCAGCCTTTTTAGCCATAAGTCCTACATTGGGTACCGTTCCTATGGTAGTTGGATCCAATGCACCATTTTCTTTACAGTCATCTATCATAGCTTGATAAGTTGTAGCATAACAGCGATCTGGAATCATAGCAAGTGTATCTTCCTCTTTGTCTTCTTTATTCCACATCTTACCGCCACCTTTTATCATGGCTGGCATTGAAGCATCAATAATAACATCACTAGGAACATGAAGATTTGTAATACCTTTATCTGAGTTTACCATAGCAACTCTAGGCTGTGCAGCATAAACTGCCTCTATATCTTTCTCTATTTCTTCTTTTTTTATTGCATCTACAGATTCAAGTTTAGTATATAAGTCGCCTAAACCATTGTTGAAATTGACACCAATTTCTTTAAAAAAATCACCATGCTTTTCTATAAGGTCTTTAA
>CAZIAJ010000294.1:0-1851 GCA_964537565.1 uncultured Sulfurospirillum sp. | reverse complement strand
ATGAAATTTTCGAAACACTAAAATATAACCAATCTTGGGAAGGTCTTAAAAAATTTAGAACTTTAGATGGTGAAGAGGTATATTTAAATTGTTCTTTCATACCAATTGTAGATAAAAAAGATAGACTTGATGAGATACTATTTTTAGCAACAGATGTAACAGAACTAACACTGAGTAAAACAAATATAAAAAATAGTTTATACCAAGACAATATAACGAAACTACCAAATAGATTAAAACTTTTTACTGAAAAAAATATTGTAGAAAATAGAGAATCTACTTATATCATATTTAACATAGACTCTTTTGATTCTATAAATAATCTATATGGAAACCATTTTGGAGATAAAATTCTTTCTCATGTAGCAAGATGGTTAGAAAACAACCTACTAAACCAAAGTACCAAACTATATAAACTTGAAGCTGATATATATACGATGGTATGTTTTGAAAAAACTGATGAAAATACATTATTAAATTATCTTAGGTCAATATCAAAAAAAATACAAGAAGAGAAATTTTTACTAGAAGGTACAGAGATTGATATCTCTATGACAATTGGAGCATCACAAGGTTTTTCAAATCAACTAAAATTATCCCAAATAGCCTATAAAGATGCTAAGATATCAAAAAAATCATTTACTATTTACGATAAAAATAGTAATAAAGAAGAGGAGTATAGAAAAAATATCCACACCTCTAAAATTATAAAAAATGCAATAGAAAATGATCTTGTAGTACCATATTTTCAACCTATTATGAGTATTGAAACAGGTGAAATACAAAAATATGAATCTCTAATGAGAATAAAAGATGAGAACGGCAAAATATTATCTCCTTATGAGTTTTTAGATATAGCAAAAAGCTCAAAAGCATATCCTAAATTATCTTGTTCTCTTATTGAAAAAAGCGTTGACACATTTAATATCTCTCCTTGTGAATTCTCTGTAAATCTGTCTTTTTTAGATATAACTAATAAGGCTACTACTAAATTTATATTAGAACTTCTTGATAAAACTGGTATTGGTCCTTGGATGATATTTGAACTTTTAGAGAGTGAAGGTATAGAAAATTATAAAGAAGTAATGAAATTTACAGAGCAAGTTAAATCATTTGGAGCAAAAATAGCCATAGATGATTTTGGCTCTGGCTATTCAAATTTTGAAAGACTTGTGGAACTTCAAGTCGATTTTATAAAAATAGATGGAAGTCTTATAAAAAATATAGACCAAAATGATGATATGAGAATAATTACCAAAACAATCATAAACTTTGCAAAAGAGTTAGGTATAAAAACTGTTGCAGAGTATGTACACTCGCAAGAAGTTTTAAACCAAGTAAAAATATTGGGAGTTGATTTTGCACAAGGATACTATATAGGTAAACCTAGTGAATATATCTAAAATTGCACGTAAATCTATAGAAGATGAATTTAACTATAAAGATAGCATTGATATAAAAAATCTTATTAAAGATAATCCTTCACTAAAAGAGAATGGTGCTTCATTTGTTACACTCATTAAAAATGGAAAACTAAGAGGTTGTATTGGCTCACTTGAAGCAAAACGTCCACTTATAGAAGACATCATTGCTAATGCAAAAAATGCTGCTTTTAGAGATCCTAGATTTTCTAAGCTGACTCACGAAGAGTTACATGTAGTAGATATTGAAGTATCTGTCTTAACAAGACCAAAACTTTTAAAGTATACAGATTTAAAAGATTTAAAAATTAAAATCAGACCAAATATAGATGGTGTTATACTAAAGCTAAACTCCAATCAAGCTACTTTCTTACCTCAAGTTTGGGAAGAACTACCAGAATTTGAAAGTTTTTTTGAAAATCTTTTAAAC
>CAZIAJ010000293.1:0-1857 GCA_964537565.1 uncultured Sulfurospirillum sp. | reverse complement strand
CTTCTAAAAAAAGAGTTATTTGGTATAAATATAAAAAATCTTTCTCTAAGTGAAATTTTTGAAGTACTTATCTCTGATAATGATTTATACTATGAATATAATAAAAATTTCTTAAAAATTTCTGCACTCAAAACAAAAACTTTTAGTGTTGATTATGTAAGTTCTGTTAGAAATGGAACAGCAAATCTAAATGCTTCAGTTGATGCAACAATAACAGCAGGTGACACTGGTACTGCAGCAACTGGCAATGGTGATAATAGTGTAAATTCTGTTGAAACATTTGATTTTTGGTCTACTATGCTGGCTGAAATATCTTCAATAATGAATACAGGTGCTGAAGAGTACAAAGCACAAGCACCAATAGTAAACTCAAATGCAGGACTAATAACAGTAACTGGTACAAAACAGCAACTTGATAGAGTGGGTAAATACTTAAAAACTTTGCAAAAAAATCTCCATAAACAAGTACTTATTGATGTTAGCATTTTAGGTGTTTCTTTAGAAAAAGCTCATGATACTGGTGTAGATTGGTCAAAATTTGATTTATCTTTAAATAGTGTAGTAACAGGAAATGACACTACAAATATAGAAAGTTCACTTGCTACTCAAACAACATCAACAGTAACAATGGTTAATGATGCTGTATTTACAATGACTGGTTTAATCGACTTTTTAAATACAAATGGCACAACAGAAGTTATCTCAAGTCCAAAAGTTTTATCAATGAATAATCAACAAGCTTTAATTACAATTGGTGATAATATTAACTATAGAGTAAAAAGTACAGAAAATAGTGCAGATGCAACAGGTACAGTTAGTGAATCATATGATAACTTCTCTATTTTTATTGGTGTACTTTTAAATATAACACCACAAATAACAGATAAAAATGAGATTATATTAAGAATAAATCCTTCTGTTAGTAACTTTAAATATGCTGATGATGATGGTAAACAAACTGCTCCTAGAGAGATTGCTCCTGATACATCTGAAAAAAAGCTCTCAACAATAGTAAAAGTAAAAAATGGAAATACTATAATATTAGGTGGATTAATAACACATAGTGAGTCTTCAGTTAAATCAAATGTTCCTCTTCTAAGTAGTATTCCTCTTTTGGGTGGAGCATTTAAACATGAAGGTATTAAAGACACTACAACAGAATTAATATTTGTTATCACGCCTAGAATTATTGGCCCCAAAGATGATACAAAAGCAACGTTAAAAGACTTAGGCTTTTCTAAGAGAGTTTATGACAAGTAACTATACAGAAATCAAAAACATCTTCGTTGATGGAGAAGTTTTTGATTATGTAAACCTAGATAAGTCAGCATATGCATACGACAGACTTGTTCAAACTCTTGATAAACCATTAAAGCTGATTCTTTTTTTTGGAAAACCAGGAACAGGCAAAACATTTCTTTTACAAAAAATATATAATGACTATAAAGATAAAAAAAATGTAATTTTTTTTCCAAGACCTTTTTTTGAAGAGAGTGAATTTTTAGAAGCACTATATAAAGATATTTTTAAAGAAGAACCTCCTACGTTTTCTGGATACAATGAGTTTCTTTCAGCAGCTACAAAAAAGCTAGAAGACAAAACATCAATAACTGTACTCATAGATGAGGCACAACTTTATCCTCAAGAACTTATAGAAAAAATAAGACTCATGTCTGATTCTAGAAAATTTAAATTTCTTTTTACTGTTCATAAAACAGAGAAAGAAGATGTATTAGCTAAAGATTACTTTCAAACAAGAATATGGGAAACTATAGAGTTACATAACTCATCACTTAAAGAGATAAAAACTTACATAGAAAAAAAGATATTATTTTACAACAAATTTGAATACTTATC
>CAZIAJ010000292.1:0-1868 GCA_964537565.1 uncultured Sulfurospirillum sp. | reverse complement strand
AGAGATTCATTTGTATTTAAAAGAAGAATTTTATCGTTTTCAAAAGAAGCTATAAAAGCAGTTTTTATTTTTAAATCTTTTTCCATAATACTAACAACGCTATTTAGTTGTTTATGAAGAGGAATAGGAGATAATATGATATTTGAGATACTGTATAAGGCATTTAATTTTTCTGTTATATAATCATCTTTTTGAGATTTTGTTTCATTTTTGTTCTTAGTCTGTATCATTGAAAAGACAAAAATTGAAGCCACAATTATCAGTTTTATAAGAGGCTGTGAGTTTTCATAGTCTAAAAGAATAGCTTTTGTAAAAGTGATGTTAAAATTTAGCATTGCTTGGTATGCGTCTAAGCACCAGTAAATTACTATAATTAAAAGTGGTAAAACAAGCTTCATATTATCCCTTTTTTAAAAATAACTCCATCTATACAATCAAGAGCAGCTATTTCTATATCTTTTTCATCATCTATTTGAAGAATAATTTTAGCATCAAACAAATACTCTGTTGCCAATTTTTGCACTTTTTTTGCTAATGCTTTTTCAACAACAATAAATTTTGCATTAAGAGCATTTGCAAGGCAAGCATTTTTTATACTTTTTACATATAAAGCTAAAGGTATATTTTGATTTTTACTGTATTTGACTAATTCTTTATTAGCAAAATCAATTAGAATAGTACTATTAGGAGGTGTTTTTTTTAGGTCTTCTTTTTCTTTGATTCTATAAAAAGGATTAAAAGGGATAAGAGGATGACCTATAATAATCATTATTTTACTCCAGCACACTTTTTGGAACAATAAAACTTTCCATCTTTTATGATAGCTTCATCTTCACTTACAAATGTTTCACACTCTATGCATTCTACCATTATATCACCTTTTGGAATATTTTTTTTATTTTTTTTTCGACTTACTGGTTGTTCTTTCACCGATTTTTTAAAAAACATTATGTATATTATAAAAAATATTACACCTAATAATAAAGCTTTCATTAGCATGGGTTCACTTCCTTAATTAAAAGGTAATTTCTTTTACCTTTTTTGTATATTTTATACTCTTTTAGATTAGTAACTTCTTCATCTACTCTTTCACCTTTATAAAAAAGTAGTATCGTCTTAGGAGTTATATATTCTTTACATAGATTTATAAGCATATCAGTATTTGTTACAGCACGTGAACTTATCAGGTCTACCTTAACTGCTTTAGCTTGTTCAACTCTTTTAGTTGAAATAGTTACATTTTTTAGTCCTAAAGTTGTTTTTATTAAGTGTAAAAAAGAACTTTTTTTTGCGATTGGTTCAAATAGTGTAAAGTCTATTTGTGGTAATGCCATAGCTAAAATAAGCCCAGGAAAACCTGCTCCAGTTCCTATATCTATAGCTGTTTTAATATCATCTATAGGTAAAAATTTTATGGGATACAGACTGTCTTCTATATTTTCAAGAACTGTTTCTCTATTTCTAGCTCCTGTTATATTGTGAATTTTATTATACTTTAAAATTAAATCTATAAAAACATTATAATTATTATCTAACAATATATTCCTTTTTTAATAGTTCGTGCATCTCTTCTGTACAAACTGCTTTTGAATAAAAATAACCTTGTATTTTATCGCAATCATGCTTAAGCATAAACTTTTTTTGTTCTTCAGTTTCAACTCCTTCAGCAATAGTTGAGAGATTTAGATTTTTAGCAATTGCTATAATAGTTTTTACTAAAGCAACATCATCTTTATCGTTAGGTATATCTCTTACAAAAGAACGGTCAATTTTTATTTTGCTAATAGGAAGCTTCTTTAAGTATGAAAGAGATGAATAACCTGTTCCAAAATCATCAATAGAAATTGAAATACCAAGTTCTTTGATCT
>CAZIAJ010000291.1:0-1880 GCA_964537565.1 uncultured Sulfurospirillum sp. | reverse complement strand
TATCTCTACAAAAAACTTTTATATTTACATAGGCACATTTTTTAAATATTATAAAAAAAAGTTTTAAAATAATGTAGTAATAAAATTAAATTTTTAGATAGTAAAAAAGAAGAAATTTTCAATAATTTCATGTAAGCAAAAGGAGGGAGGACAACACCCCTCATTTATACTGTACCGGTAACGCCCCATAATAAAGGTACAAGGCTCGTGGATGCCTTTATTTCCACCTCTTTTGCCTTTTGTATGTGTACTAATTATACTATATTTTCATTTTATTTAACCAAATATACTTTCTGTCCCAATATAATTAATACCATTGATTTTAAAAATTGATTATTTTATATTTTTTAAAATCAACCCACTCAACATAAAACTCTCATACTAATCATTAATTCTCTTTTTCCAAGTTAGTATTTTAAAATATTTAACATATATTTCAAAAATAGACAGCTAAAATATTGATTAAAATAATTTTTTTAATTAAATACTGATTTTTAGCCTCTATTTTATCTTAAAAAAGATATAATTTTTAAAAACAATAAGGTATGATTTTATGGGAAGAGCATTTGAGTATAGAAAAGCAGCAAAGATGAAAAGATGGGGAGCAATGTCGAGGATATTTCCTAGGCTTGGTCGTTCTATTACTATGGCAGCTAAAGAAGGTGGAACTGACCCAGATAGCAATGCAAAACTTCGTACAGCTATTTTAAATGCAAAAGCTGAAAATATGCCAAAAGACAATATTGATGCTGCCATAAAAAGAGCTAACTCTAAAGACTTAGCAGATATGAAAGAGGTGAACTATGAAGGGAAAGGTCCTCATGGTGCTCTTATATTTGTAGAAACAGCAACTGATAATGCAACAAGAACTGTTGCTAACGTAAAAAACCATTTTAAAAAAGGTAATGGAGAGATGCTAAACAATGGCTCTTTAGAGTTTATGTTCTCAAGAAAAGCTGTATTTGAGTTTGAAAAAACTGAAGATATGGATTTAGAAGAGCTTGAACTTGAGCTTATTGATGCTGGTCTTGAGGAGATTGAAGAAGAAGATGGAACTGTACTAGTTACCGCTGATTATACTGATTTTGGTACACTGTCTCACGCTTTTGACGAGTTAAATATTGAATTAAAAACAGCAACACTAAAAAGATTTGCTAACACTCCAATAGAGCTTAGCGAAGAGCAAATAAACGACATCTCAAATTTAATAGAGCGTATTGAAAATGATGAAGATGTTCAAGCAGTATATACCAACTTTAGCTAAATCTCTCTACATGTAAAGGATTATCCTTTACATGTAACTCTTTGAAAAACTCCAATTTCTCTATTTTTATACACTTTTTTATAATCATCTACTAAACCATGCATAGAGATATAAATACCATCTTCAACTGTATTTAAAAGATACCCTATAGACATAGAAAGATTTGTACTCGCTTCTATACCATCTATACTAAATGGTACCATAGCGCCTGTGAGAAGTACTTTTTTATCTATTATATTTTTATCTAAAAACTCTGCTGTTTGATCCATAGTATCTGTTCCATGAATTATTAGTATCTTATCTTGAGTAGAATTTTTTATAGTTTCTACTATAACTTCTCTATCACAATCAAATATATCTAGACTATCCTTATGAATTATATTTATTAACTCATATTCTAAATTATAAAAATACTTTAGTATCCCATTCAATGCAATTGAATCTGTTGGAACTTCTAGCTCACCTTTTAGAGGATTATATCTTTTATTAAAAGTACCTCCTGTATTTATAATAAGCATTTTTCTCCTTATTTATGGGGTGAAATAATAGTTACAAGATATTTTATCTATTTATGAATTTTACTTTTATTAAATATTTTTATTTCATTATAGAAGAT
>CAZIAJ010000290.1:0-1915 GCA_964537565.1 uncultured Sulfurospirillum sp. | reverse complement strand
ACTATAAAGACATCAATGTCCTTATTTTAATTAATAAACTCAAAGATGAAAAAGAGATGCTTGAAGCATATAATGAAATAAAAGAACTATCACGAGCTGAAGCTGAAAAATACTTAAAAAATAAATATTTTTCAACGAAGAAAACAAGTTTATCTCTCATTGACATAAAAAATAGTAAATCAAAAATTAGTATTAATGTTCATCTAAAAGAACTTTCAGAAGAACAAATTCTTCAAGTAAGAGAAGAAATCGAAAATCTAAATCAGGTTATTACTTCTTTATCTAGTAGCTGGAATAAATAATATGGCAAAGAAAAAGCAACAATTGACACTAGAGTTTGATGTAATCCGTAAGTTTGAGAAGACTCTAACAACAGCAAGTGAATTACGAACTGGTATTTTTGCACCTATTGATAAAATTTCAGCAAATTCAAAAACATATAAAGACTTTATTGAAAATAATAGAAAACGTACTATCGAAACAAGCTGGGGTAAAACTATTGTTAAGGGGAATATTCTAACACAGACTCATAGAGATCTGATGGATTGTATTATTGCAGGAGCCAAAGAAATTAAAGAGTTAGAAGGAGGTGGTATTGCTGTTTATTTTTCAACAACAGATATTTTAAAATCTTACAGTGGAAAAACGAATACTAATACTAAATGGTTAAAAGACAAGTTAGATGAAATCCAGAATAGTTCAATAGAATTTAAACAAAGCAATACAGATGATTATTATAGTTTCAGTATTATAGATTCTCATGCATTTAGTACAAATCATAATTCATTTGGTCTAGTATTAACTCCAGCATATCGTAAATTCTTTGAAGAGCAACTAACAATTAATTATAAAAAAGAGTTGCCAAAATTATTAAAAGTAAAAAGCGCTCTATTAAAAGCGGTGATTAGATTCTTTTGGACACATTCAGTAAGTAGTAATATGGAAATTATAAATTTATTGCAAACGATAGGATTTCCTTTAGAGTCTATTAGAATGAAACAAAAAGCTATAAAAGAGATTAAAGATAATGCAGAGTTATTATTAGACTATGGAATTATTTTTGAACCGAAATCGAAATTGATTTATAGAAAAGGAAGCTTTGAAAATGAGATTACCTTTATGAAGGGTCATGTAACAAAGGATGTTCTTTCTATAGAAAAGAATACTGATAATACATAAAATATTATCAGTATCCTATAGAATATTTCTATAATATTCTATATAGCTACAAAAATACTTAAATGACTACGTTTTAGTATTTAAATGACTACGCTTTTCACTTAAATGACTTCGCTAAACATTTAAATGACTACGTTTTAGTATTTAAATGACTACGTTAAATTTACAAGAATGGTTTTATTCATTATTAAATGACTACGTTTTTGATTGGGAAATAACTTATAAGAGCCTATATTAAGGGTGTTTATAATGAAAACGTAGTCATTTAATAATTACTTGATACTAATATGCTAAAAAATCATCTATTTTGTATCTAAAAAAAAGTAGGAATATTATTTCAGTACGTTTTACAGCTTTCAACTATTAAATGACTACGTTTTATAGTTCCCATTAAATATAAAATAGATAATATTTTAGATATAATACTTTATATTAATTAAAAAGGTTATTATGTTATCTATAAATATCCAAACACCTGAAATTATCATGGAGATGCTTCGAGATAAACTAAAGAGTAGAAGACTCTCTTTGAAATTGACACAAGAGGGACTTGCCAAGAGAAGTGGAGTAAGTCTCGGGAGTGTCAAAAGGTTTGAGAAGAGTGCAGAGATCTCTTTGCGTTCACTTCTGAAACTTGCTTTAGTGCTTGAGTGCCTGGATGATTTTACAACTATAGCAGAGCCTAAACAAGAAGAGATCAACTCTATAGATGAACTCTTCAGAGTAAAACCTTTAA
>CAZIAJ010000289.1:0-1936 GCA_964537565.1 uncultured Sulfurospirillum sp. | reverse complement strand
TGAAATTTTGAAATTGAAAACTCTACATGTAAAGATAAATTAAGCAAGCATTATGAGTATGGAAGAGGTATTTTAAATGAAAAAGATATATGTTATATATCAAGAGTTCATCTTAATATAGAAAAAGAGTTAGACCTAAATTGTACTTATATATGTGAATTAGATATGAATGCTTTAAAATACGATAGAAAAGAGGCTAAGCCTTACTCTAAATTCCCTGAAAGTATTAGAGATTTGAGTTTGATGGTTTCAAAAGATATGCAATTTGGTGAACTTAAAAAATATATTACATCAATTGCTCCAAAAGAGATGAGTAAACTTTATCCAATCGATATATATGAAGATGAGTCATTTGGAGATAAAATTAGCTTAACTATAAAGTTTCATTTTCAATCTGAAGAAAAAACATTTGAAGATGAAGATGTTTCAAATATGATAGAAGAGATGCTGAAGTCTCTAAATGAGAAGTTTGGTATAACAGTAAGATGAGTTTTTTAAAAGTGTTACCAAAGGGTGAGTTTGTATTTGAAACATCAAAGATAGCTAGTGATAAATCTATATCACACAGGTGTGCTATTTTTTCTCTTTTGAGCGATAAGCCTTCGATAGTAAGAAACTTTTTAAATGCAGAAGATACACTATGTACTCTAAGCATATCTGAGAGTTTGGGTGCAACTGTTAAAAAAGATGGGGATACTTTAGTTATAACTCCTCCAAAAGAGTTAAAAGAGCCTGCAAATATACTAGATTGTGGAAACTCTGGAACAGCAATTAGACTTCTTATGGGGTTTTTATCTTCACTTGATGGTTTTTATGTTTTGCATGGTGATAAGTACTTGGCAAGTCGACCTATGAAAAGAGTAGCAAATCCACTTAGAGAGATTGGTGCCATTATAGATGGTCGTGATGGTGGAGAGTTAGCTCCAATTAGTGTTAGAGGAGCAGAGCTAGAGCCATTTAATTATGATAGTCCAATTGCATCTGCCCAAGTAAAAAGTGCTTTGATACTTGCTGGTCTTAGAGCAAAAGGGGTCTCAATCTTAAGTGAGCCAACCCTTAGTCGTGATCATACCGAAAAGATGTTAAGAGCTATGGGAGTAGATATAGTTTCAAATGAAACAAAAGTTACTCTTCATCCTATGACAAAACCTTTAAAACCTTTAGATATAACAGTTCCAAATGATCCATCTAGTGGTTTTTTCTTTGCAGTAGCAGCAGCTATTACACCAAACTCAAAAGTAATACTTAAAAATATGCTATTAAATCCTACAAGAGTAGAAGCATATAAAATACTACAAAAAATGGGAACAAAAATAGAGTTTATAGAAAAAGAGAACTCGTATGATAGTGTAGGAGATATAGTTATAGAGTATGCTCCATTAAAAGGAGTTGTTGTAGAAGATAATATAGCATGGCTTATAGATGAACTTCCTGCTCTTAGTATTGCTTTTGGATATGCAGATGGAAAAAGTTTGGTAAAAAATGCAAAAGAACTTAGAGTAAAAGAGAGTGATAGAATCTCATCTGTTGTAGAAAATCTTAAAAAGTGTGGTCTAAATGTGGATGAATTTGAAGATGGGTATGAGGTAACTGGAGGAGAATTTGAAACAGCAACAGTTGATAGCTATGGTGACCATAGAGTTGCCATGAGTTTTGCAGTGGCAGGGTTAATAACTCCTATAAAAATTACCGATACGGAATGTATTAAAACCTCTTTTCCTAATTTTATTGAACTTTTATCTAGTATAGGAAATGTATCTTATGGAGATTAGATTAGCAAAAAGTTATGGATTCTGTTTTGGAGTTAAAAGGGCGATTAAGATTGCTGAAAATTCAAAAGATGCTTCTACTATAGGACCGCTTATACATAATAACGAAGAGATAAATAGATTAAAAATAAATTTTAATGTAGATACCTTAGAAGATGCATCTCAAG
>CAZIAJ010000288.1:0-2029 GCA_964537565.1 uncultured Sulfurospirillum sp. | reverse complement strand
ATTTTAAAAATAAAATATATAAGAGATTCAAGATGGTTCTCTAATCTTACAACTTCAATAATTATTTTTTATGCTTCAGTACTTGGTTTTGAAACTTTAGATACTGTTGCTCAACCATTGGGCAATTTTTTACATGTATTAGATTATATTGTTACTGTATATTTTGTTATTGAATTGATTATAAAAATGACTGCTGAAGATAAGTTTTTAAACTTTTTTAAAAGTGGATGGAATATCTTTGATTTTGTTATAGTTATGATTACTCTTATGCCTTTAGAAAATAGCTCTTTTGCTGCAATAGCAAGGCTTTTAAGAGTATTTAGAGTTTTACGTCTTTTTACAGCTCGTCCTGAACTAAAATCTATAATAGATATGCTTATAAAAGCTATTCCAGCTATAGTTGATATAGTAATTCTTCTATTTATAATTTTTTATATATATGCTATCATGGGAAGTTTTTTATTTTCAGATATGCCTTCAGGCTTATGGGATAATTTTTTAGTAGCTATGTTAACACTTTTTAGAATATTTACCTTTGAAGATTGGACAGATGTTATGTATGAGACTATGGAAGTTCATCCTTGGTCTTGGATATACTATATAAGTTTCATTATCATAGCTGCATTTGTATTTTTTAATCTTTTTGTTGCTGTTATTATTGGTGAGATGCAAAAAATGCAAGATGAGAAGATGAAAGATGAAATCCATGAGGATAGTAAAAAAATAGATATTCTTTTGGCAGAGGTTAGAGAGTTAAAAAAAATAGTAGAAGAAAAGAAGAGTTCCTAAGTTAACTCTTCTTTAATTTTATACAAAACTATAAGTTTTTCAATCCATTTTCAATTCTTTTTAATCCCTCTTTTAGTAACTTTTTGCTTGTTCCGAAATTTAGTCTTATAAAGTTTTTATCTCCAAAAGGCTCTCCATCACTTAAACCAACACCATAAGATAAAAAATACTCATATGGATTGTCAAGATTTAACTTACTAACATCAATCCAAGCAAGGTAGGTTGCATCTTGATCTAACAGCTTTATTTGTGGGTATTTTTCTACAAATTTTTGAACTATTTGTAAGTTATTTTTCAAGTATTTTCTTACTTCTTCAAGCCAATCATCACATAAAGTATATGCTGTTTTTGTAGCTACAATAGCAAAAATATTTATATCACCAATAATACCAGCCATCTCTTTTTTAAAGTTTTTTCGCATATTTGGGTTAGGGATTATGGCAAAAGAGCTTTGAATACCAGCTATATTAAATGTTTTACTAGGAGCATATAGTGTTATACTCCTATTTTGTATGTCTTTATTTAAAGATGCGATAGGTATGTGTTTAACATTTGGATTTAAAATTAAATCAGAGTGTATTTCATCAGAACAGATTGTTAAATCATGTTTTATAATGATACTAGAGAGTTTTTCTAATTCATCTTTTTTAAATACAGTTCCTCCAGGGTTATAAGGATTACAAAACATAAATAACTTACAATCAGGAGTAATTTTGCTCTCAAAACATTTAAAATCTATAGTCCATCTTTTATCTTTTTCAATCATAGGAACTTTTATAATATTTTTATTTGCATTTTGAGGTGCTTTAACAAAGTGTGGATATATCGGAGTATTGATTATAATGTCTTTAGTTGATATAGAACGACAGGCTATATTCATAGCTGGTACTACACCATCAATCCATACAATCCAATTAGACTCAATTTTCCAACGGTAGTGTCGTTCTATAAAATCAACAACAGCTTTATTTGTTTCTATCTCAACACTAGTATAACCAAAAACACCATGTTCAACTCTTTTACGTAAAGTATCTATAATGGCAGGTGGAGATTTAAAATCCATATCAGCAACCCACATTGGGATTACGTCAGTATTTTTATATTTATCCCATTTTTGACAGCCAGACTCTGTTCTATCTATTATTTCATCAAATGTATTCATTTTTTACCCTTTGGACTACAGCTTTACTTGTTTCTATATTTTCAACTATAATATTTTGTATATTTAACTCTTCTATAC
>CAZIAJ010000287.1:0-2039 GCA_964537565.1 uncultured Sulfurospirillum sp. | reverse complement strand
ATATACACCTTTTTCAAGTAGATTTTTTAAATTTGATTGTTGAGTATTATTAGTAGATTGTAAAATTGCTATATTAGACCTGTACATATCAGTCTCAAGTTTCATAAGATACTCTGAGCTTTTAGAAAATTCTTCATTTAAAGATTTTACATTTTTACTTATATCTTGTAATTCATTATAGATAATCACATTCGCAATTACAAGAACAAGCACAATAACAACATATGAACCCACAATTTTTGTTTTAAAATTCATTAAGAACTCCTAATAATTAGACATGAACATTATTTTACATATTACTAACTGTTTTTTTGCTAAAATATGAAAAAAATAAAGGATATAAATGTTACTAGGTGTAAATATAGACCATATAGCAGTTTTAAGAGAAGCAAGAAAGATAAATGATCCCGATCCACTCGATGCTATAGGCTTAGTTAAAAGAGCTGGAGCAGACCAAATAACAATACATTTAAGAGAAGATAGACGACATATAAATGATATGGATGCACTTCGTATCATAGAAAACTCACAACTTCCAATTAATCTAGAGTGTGCAATTGACCCTGAGATAATAGATACTGTGATAGATATGAATCCTCATCGTGTTACACTTGTCCCAGAAAAGAGAGAAGAAGTTACAACAGAAGGTGGACTTGATTTAATAACAAATTTTCAAGCTATTGAAGATATAAGTAAAAGATTAAAAGAAGCAAATATAGAACTCTCTGTTTTTATAGATCCAAACATGTTTCAAATCAAAATGGCAAAAAGTCTCAATGCTCAATGGGTAGAACTACATACTGGTAGCTATTCAAATATATACGCTATGCTTTTTTCAAATCTAAAAAATACAAACCACTCAATTAAAGAGCTTGATCTTCCAAGAGATACGTTACATGTTAAGCTACAAAAGTCTATAAAAGAACTAGAAGATGCATCAAAACTTGCAAATAGTTTAGATATAAAAGTTGCAGCTGGTCATGGACTAAACTATCAAAATGTACAAACAATAGCAAATATATCAGAAATTATTGAGCTTAATATAGGACAGAGTATCATCGCAAGAAGTATCTTTACAGGTTTTGAAAATGCAGTTAAAGAGATGATAGAGTTATGCAAAAACTAGCAATTAGTATAGGTGATATCAACGGTATAGGATTAGAAATTGCTCTTCGTTCTCACAAAACTATAAAAGAGTTTTGTAAACCTATATACTGTATAAACGAAACCATGCTTTATTGGGGGGCAGCCCTACTTGGTCTTGATGTTCCAAAAGATTTTAAATGTAAAGAGTGTGGAGATATATTTGAAATAAAAGCAGGAAAAAGCACAAAAGAAGCAGGAAAGCTCTCTTATGAAAGTTTTCAAACTGCTATAAAATTAGCAAAAAAAGGTAAAGTTGATGGTATAGTTACTCTCCCAATAAATAAAGAATCTTGGGAAAAAGCTAAAATCCCTTTTATAGGACATACTGATGCTTTAAGTAAAAAAGCAATTATGATGCTTGGTTGTGAAAAGATGTTTACTATTCTTTACACTCATCATATTCCGCTAAAAGATGTTAGTCAAACTATAAAAATCAAAAGACTAGTAAAATTTTTACTCACAATAGAAAACTCTTTAGATGTAAAAAAGATAGGTGTCCTTGGACTTAATCCACATGCAGGAGATGGTGGTGTTATAGGTAATGAAGAGTTTAAAATAGAAAAAGCCATAAAAAAAGTAAATAAAAAGTTAGGTAAAAATATTTTTCAAGGACCATTAGTTCCTGATATTGCATTTACAGATAAAAGTAGAAAAAAGTTTAAATATTTTGTATGTATGTATCATGACCAGGGGCTTATCCCTTTAAAAGCATTATATTTTGATGAAAGTATCAATGTCAGCTTAAATGCTGGAGTTATAAGAACTTCTGTAGACCATGGAACTGCTTTTGATATTGCCTATGAAAATCTAAATCCATCTACTATTAGTTATATCAATGCGGTTAAAGAAGCAGTTAATTTATCCTTAAGTTCAAAAGTGACATAATACAAAAT
>CAZIAJ010000286.1:1066-2066 GCA_964537565.1 uncultured Sulfurospirillum sp. | reverse complement strand
GTATAAGTTTAAATCCAGCATCTTTAAATACATTTAGATCTATTTTTTGAGTTTTCTTATCGTAAGCAGAAGGTAGAATAATTTTTATGTATCTTTGTATATTTTGTTTTTCCATCTCTATTGTATAAAAACGAAACATAAATATCATAGCTATGATACCTATAAGAGCTATTGTAAATATAATAGAAATTTTGGTTATTAAAGAGTAATACCACTTCAAATTTTTGCCTTACATTACCCCTTGTTTTAAATTCTTAAGTTGGGGTTATTTATGGTTAGGAATTTAGCCTATATCCTATACCTCTTATGGAAATAATATGTTTTTGCTCTTTTGAACTCTCGCCTAATTTAGATCTAATACGGCTAATAAGAACATCAAGGCTTCTACTATCACTTTGGTTATTTAATGAGGGAGCATTTCCTATAAGTTCACTTCTTGGAATTACGCAATTGTCTTTTTTTATCATATATGAGAGAACTTCAAACTCTGCACGTGTAAGTGAAAGTTCCTTGTTTTTAAAAAGTATAAAATTACTATCAGTACTTATTTTTAAGTTACTGATTTTTTCATCTTCTATTGGATTAAAACTTCTTTTAAAACGTCTTAAAACACTCATTATCCTTGCATATAATTCTTTTGGTTCATATGGTTTAGGTAAGTAATCATCAGCTCCAAGTTCTAAGCCTAATATTTTATCATCAACATCACTTCTTGCACTTGATATTATTATTGGGATATCATTTTTTTTAGATCTAATTTCTTTACAAATTTCTAATCCATCCATGCCAGGAAGAGAGAGATCAAGTATAAGTAAATCATATTTTTTTAAACTTAATGCACTTATACCAAGATATGGGTCATCATAGTTTTCGACTGTAACATTATATCTTGATAAAAAATCAGTTAAAATTTGTGCTAATTCTGTATCGTCTTCTATCATTATTATATTTGGATTCATAATTGTATCTTAACTCTTTTATGTCAATGATTTGTTAATTA
>CAZIAJ010000286.1:0-1056 GCA_964537565.1 uncultured Sulfurospirillum sp. | reverse complement strand
ATCATATATTTTATAGCAGTTTTTACCACTATTTTTAGCCTCATACATAGCACTATCTGCAAATTCTAATAGTTCTTTTTTATCTGTTGTTTGATTAGGATATGTACTTATACCCAAGCTTACACCGATAAAACACTCTTTATTGCTTTTTAATTTTATAGGTTTTTTTATCTCCTGTATGATTTTATCAGCTATATATGATACATCTGAGAGTTGGCTAATTTTTTCTAATATTATTACAAACTCATCTCCACCTAGTCTAGCAACAGTATCACTATCTCTAACTATTGAAACCAATCTTTTTGAAACTTCGCTCAGAACAATATCTCCAGAATTATGTCCTAAAGTATCGTTAATAGTTTTAAAGTTATCTAAATCTACAAAAATAATGCTGAGCATACTCTCATCTCTATTTGTTCTTAAAATAGCATGGTCAAGCCTATCGTAAAAGAGAGCTCTATTTGGTATATTTGTTAAAGTATCATAGTGAGCCATTTTTTTAAGTTTATTTTCTATGACTTTTTGACTCTCAATACTTTGAAAAATACAAACAAAATTTACTATTTCATTTTTATCATTTTTTATTGTGCTTATATTCATCAGTTCTGGATATATAGTGCCATTTTTGTGTTTATTGAACATTTCACCTGCCCAAGAGCCTTTTGTAAGTAATTCTTCCCACATAGCTTGATAAAATTTTTTATCATGTTTCCCAGATTTTCTTATTTTTGGATTTTGTCCAATCATCTCTTTTTCAGTATATCCTGTAATTTTTTTGAAGGCATTATTTATAGCTATTATAATACCTTTTGCATCAGTAAGCATTATGGCTTCATTTGTATTGTTAAAGATTTTAGAGTAGAGTTCTATTTTTTCTTGATAGGCTTTTTCGTTTGTTATATCTAGTCCAAAGCCACATAAAACTTTATCTTGTTCATTATCTATTGGAAATTTGTAGGTTTCAAAAAGCTTTTTTATACCTACTTCATTTGTTATGTACTCTTCATGTTTATGTTTACCTTCATAAAATGCTTCTCTATCACTCTGTATTATATG
>CAZIAJ010000285.1:0-2083 GCA_964537565.1 uncultured Sulfurospirillum sp. | reverse complement strand
GTATATACAAAAATAATAGAAAAAGATAAAATACTTTATATTAGAGTAATCAACTTTGACAAAAATGTTGTGACAAAAACAAAAGAGGCTCTTAGTAAAAATAGAGATATTAAAGGAATTGTTTTAGATTTAAGAAATAACCCTGGTGGACTTTTAAATCAAGCTGTTGGTTTAGTTGATCTTTTTGTAGACAAAGGTGTTATAGTCTCTCAAAAAGGTAGATATGAAGAACAAAATAGTGAATACACAGCAACAGTAGCAGGAACAATTACAGATATTCCTTTAGTAGTTTTGGTTAATGGTGGAAGTGCAAGTGCAAGTGAAATTGTAAGTGGCGCACTGCAAGACCATAAACGTGCTGTTATAGTTGGTGAAAAAACTTTTGGAAAAGGTAGCGTTCAAGTAATTCTTCCTATTGCTAAAGAAGAAGCATTAAGGTTGACAATAGCAAGATACTATCTACCAAGTGGAAGAACTATCCAAGCTGTTGGAGTTACTCCTGATATAGAAGTTTATCCAGGAAAAGTTCCACATAAAACCAATGACTTCATGATAAAAGAGAAAGAGTTAAAAAAACATTTAAAAGAAGAGTTAACAAAAGTTGATGGTAAAAAACAGAAGAAAAAAATAAAAAAGAAGACAAAAGAAGAGAAGAAAAAAATCATATCAGAAGAAGATATACTAAAAGATCTTCAACTAAAAAGTGCTGTTGATATAATCAAAGTGCTAAGTATCAAAAACAGATAATAACTAAGGAAAATAGAAGATGGAAAAAAAGGGATTATTGTACGAAGGAAAAGCTAAACGACTTTACCATACTGAAGATGAAAATCTTCTCATATCTGAGTTTAAAGATGATCTAACAGCTGGTAATGCAGCTAAAAAAGGTAGTGAAAAAGGAAAAGGTGCGTTAAACTGTAAAATAAGCACTCTACTTTTTGCACTTCTTGAAAAACATGGCATCAAAACTCACTTAGTTAAAACTATTGATGATACTAATCAACTTGTTAAGAAAGTTAATATAATCATGATAGAAGTTGTAGTTAGAAATATCGCTACAGGTTCACTTACAAAACGTTTAGGCATAAAAGATGGAACTGTTTTACCATTTACTCTAGTAGAGTTTTACTACAAAGAAGATGCACTAAATGACCCAATTTTAAATGATGAACACTGTATTATGATGGACTTAGTTAAGAGTGAATCTGACCTAGAAGAATTAAAAAGACTAGGTCGTGAAATAAACTCTGTTCTTAAAAAGTTTTTTGAAGAACGTAGACTAAATCTTGTAGACTTTAAAGTAGAATTTGGAGTAGACAATGAAGGAAATATCTTATTATCAGACGAGATTAGTCCTGATAGCTGTCGTTTTTGGGATATGGATACAAATGAAAAATTAGATAAAGATATTTTTAGACAAGAGCTTGGTAATGTAAAAGTTGCTTATCAAGAAGTATTGAACAGAATTTTAAAATAAGAGGTAAAAATGAAAATTATAATAAATATTCAGTTAAAAGAAGGTGTACTAGACCCTCAAGGTAAAGCAGTTCATCATGCACTAAGTGCACTTAACTTTAATGAAGTTGAAGATGTAAGAATAGGAAAACAAATCATCATGCAAACAAATGAAACTGACAAAGAAAAGAGTCTTGAAAGAGTCTCTAAAATGTGTGAAGATCTTTTAGCAAATACCGTTATAGAAAACTATGAGATAGAGATAGCATAATGTTTAAGGTATCTGTAGTAGTATTTCCAGGAACGAACTGTGAAATCGATACAAAGTATGCTTATGAAAAACTAAATGCTAATGTTGAGCTAGTTTTTCATAAAGACGATACTCTTCCAAGCGATACTGATTTGGTAGTATTGCCAGGTGGTTTTAGTTATGGTGACTATCTTAGGAGTGCTGCTATTGCTAAATTTTCCCCTATTATGAAAGATATTATACGTTTTGCAAATGAAGGTGGAAAAGTTTTAGGTATATGTAACGGTTTTCAAATGCTTCTTGAAATGGGACTTCTTGAAGGTGCTATGAAAAGAAACTCAAATGTACACTTTATATCAAAATATCATAACTTAAGAG
>CAZIAJ010000284.1:0-2094 GCA_964537565.1 uncultured Sulfurospirillum sp. | reverse complement strand
TTGTTATATTCTGATCATCAACTTTTAGATTTATGTTTTTTGCAAATCTATCTGTTAAAATACGCTCTACAGATTGAATGAGAACATATTTTGTTCCTGTTTTTTGCAAAAAATTCTTATTGTTAAGGAGTGCTACTGTTTCTATAAAGTGTACCGAATCAATAGGATTGACATTTAGAATATTGATGTCGTATTTAGAAGCAAGATAATCTTGATAATAAGGATTGAGTCCTGCTCCACCACCATGCGAGAAAGAATCTCCAACTGTGATGAGATCTATCTTTTGATTTTTATATGTTTTATCATATAGAAATGATTTCGCAAGAGTGTATTGAAGTTTTTTTTCTACAATCATATCAACTTGGTAAGACATTCGTGCTAAATCTCCTACTGAAGTTTTATGATCAAGTCCAAAAATCTTTGATGTGAAAAATACCCACATAAAAAGGTGAAACCCGATAAAAAGTGCAATAGTACTTAGAAGGTACTTTATATATTTTTTTTGATTCATGCTACTCCAAAATTTATAATATAAAAAATGATAACTCTTTGAGTCTTAATCCGACTGCATTTCGAAAAGCTCGTCTATTACGTTTATCCTCTCGTATAGAACAAAAAACTTCTTGGGTGTATTTTTTAAGTATCGAATAGAGTCTAAAGTTAAAATATATATTTTTATAATTTTTGTAATGTTCTAAAAGAAGATTTAAAAGAAGTATTGTATCATCATCTTTTAGAATAGAAAGTGAAAGAAATGCCTCAATATCTTTTATACGAATTTTTGCAACTTTTAAGCGAAGATTTTTTTTGTACTCCAGTCTTTTAAATATGTTTTTTGGGATAACATCTCCTTGATGTGTCACCTGTCCTTCATATTTTCTGTAATAAGTCATTGGTTCATCGGTGTAAGTTATAGTCCCATAAGTGGAAGCCACATATCCAATCCAAATGTCATGATAGCTCATTTGCTCAGGGATTGGAAGTATATGTTCACGTAACTCGGTTTTAAACATCATTGTATTACCAGATATAAAATTATTTAAGAAAAAGGCTTTATTACATGTACCACTGCAAAGATTACTTTTTGGTCGTATAAGTTGTACTCCTGTCTCTTGAGAATTTTTATCTATAATTATGGCATCTGAATAGATAAGAACATTGTTATGAATGTTGTTTATAAAGAGTTCGAGTTTATTTTTTTTCCATATATCATCTTGATCTGCAAGTGTGATATAATCTCCAGTACAGAGAGATATAGATTTTTCAAAGTTTTTTAAAAAACCTAAATTTATCTCATTTTCATATAGAGTAATACGAGAATCATTTTTTTGATATTCTTTTATGATAGATATAGTGTTATCACTTGATTTGTCATCGGTTATAATGAGCTCTAATTGTGTGTATGTTTGAGACAGTATTGAATCGAGTTGTTCTTTTATAAACTTTTCACCATTATAAGTACACATTGCAATAGAAATGAGTTTATTAGTCATGAACTTTCCTCGTAAGTGTTTTGATTTTAGATGCATCATATGTTGTGAGTGTTAATGTTGTCAATAAAAAGAATATTATACCAAGTTGAGTGAGCACAAAGAAGTAATTTACAAATAAATAGGGCAAAAATATAGTCAGTAAAATAATTTTTAAAACTTTATATTCTTCATTATTTGTGTTTAATTTATAGATAGAATAAAAAATGTTTATAAGAATTAAAAGACCAATGATACCGAATTGTATCATGTGGTCTAAATATTCATTATGCAAGGTTTGCATATAAGGAGTTATTGTATTTTTAAATTTTAGTAAGAGGCTTTTAGTTTCATCTGATTCATTCATATTTTCAATTTTTTCTATAGCTAAATCTATATGATTAAAACCACCAACTCCTAGAATAGGATGCTGCATATATATCTCTAACCCAACTATATTCCATGCAAGTCTTTCCCCTGTTGATCCTGTAAAATTATGTTTTACAAGTGCATCTATTGTTTGCATGTACATATTTGTAGCTCTTGATTTAAATGTTGAACTACTAAAGAAAGCTATTGAATTCAGGATGATTAGTAAAAGTAAACTTCCAACAAAGTATTTTTT
>CAZIAJ010000283.1:0-2097 GCA_964537565.1 uncultured Sulfurospirillum sp. | reverse complement strand
TATTTTATCTAATC
This sequence comes from uncultured Sulfurospirillum sp., assembly GCA_964537565.1. Taxonomy (GTDB): domain Bacteria; phylum Campylobacterota; class Campylobacteria; order Campylobacterales; family Sulfurospirillaceae; genus Sulfurospirillum_A. Next base: position 2,083 of record CAZIAJ010000283.1, on the reverse strand, counting down.
TTTGGTTTTATCTCGATTAGATTGAGTTTTTAGAGGTGCCCATATATTATTATCATAAATTTGGCCTATTTTAATAATAATATCTGTATCATCAATAACTCTACTTTTCGTTTTCAATTTAATTTTCTCAACTACAACATAAAAGTCATCCAGTAAATCAACCAATTCTCCTGTACCTTCATAAGAGCTACTTGCTTTAATTTTTAACCTTTCAAACTTTTCTTTATTTTGTTTTATCTTCAAAGTGTTAATCAATTTTTGAAGAGAAAAAATTCCCGTTTTACGTTTTGATGTTATTTTTATTTCTATCGAATTCAAAGCATCATAGTCTAAGTCTCGTATCTCTTTTACATCTAAACCAAGTTCATCTAGTACAGCAACATTAACTGCTGCTATTTTTATATCAATACTTTTAGCGATATTGTGATGTAAAAGCTTTTCCACACCATCTTTTGACATAATAGGCTTCAGAGCAAAAAAATCATTTTTAAATTTATCTTTTAGTAATTGCAAAATATATTTTTCAAATGCTGCTGCTGCATAACCTGAATGATTCCGTTGTAAGATTAATATGTTTGCTGAAAAATCTATGTATAGATAAGCCTCTTCTATGAAAGACTCTGTTTCTTTTAAATCAACCTCTCTAGTTTGTCCGGTTAATTCATCTTTTATTGTTGGATTAAAATCTTTTCTAAACTTCTGAAAAGAAAAAATATTATCTGTTTTTTTCTCCAAAAAAGCCCTATGTTCATTTATATCAAATAGGTGTTGTTTTATATCTAATGGCTTTGAAAGATAATCTTTTAAATCAAAGTTTGTTAAGTTGTCCGCTAATTCAAATTCAATAGTATAAAAATAAAACTTTACATCTTTCACGTATTCTCCTAAACAATCTGTATTCTAGCAAAAAATAAATTAAAAACTCTCTTTGCAACTCTTTAAAATTTCCCACCAACACCCTTAAATTTTTCAACAAAAGCAGAAATTTTTTGAAAAACACTTTGTTTTTTACTCAAGTATTGTGGATTTAGTGGGCTCATTTTTGGTAAAATCGCATTGAGTTCTGTACCATTCTCACTAGCATATTCCCGTTTTAATGATGAAACAATATAGCGTTTAGCTGCTTCTTCATTTAAGTTTTCATCACTTATTAGCTCCTCTGCCTCGCGTTTTTGTTCTGCTTGAGCAAAAGCGAAAAAAGCATCGATAACACTTGCTTTATCTCCCAACTCATCTAAATCTGTTTGGTTGATAAAATCAACTAAGAGGCTCTCTTTGGCTCGGTTGCCTAGACTTGCACGAATAAGCCGGCGCACCTCTTCAACAAGTGCGGCTTTATCTTTTGTTTTTTTGTTATGTTCAAAAATAAGCTCTAAAATATAGTCAAGATTGATCTCTTGAGATTTGAGCAGATCCACTTCAAAGACCACATCATCCCAATCTACAGTAGCACTCTCTTTCTCTTTGGAAGATTTTTCACGACGAATCCAATCACGAATATCATTATATGTTGAGCGATAATCTTGAAGAGTTCGTTCACTTGGTACTTTTATCTCTTGCATTACCTTTAAATCATCATCATTTAAATAGTACTTAGATTTAAACTCCTCAACGGCACTCTCATCATTCATATCTACATTTTGTAACTCTTTAAGCCCAACAAACTCATCGTAGTTTTGCAACACATTTTCAACACGCAGATATTCACCAAAAAGTTTTGTAAAATCTTTTTTATCTTTCTCTGTCACTATCGCCTCAGGGTCACCAAAACGCTCCTCTAACTCCTTAACCACATCAACAAATCCGCGTCGTGCATCACCTGTTTGGTTGTCACTAAACCCCTCCATATACTCTTTATAACTCTTCTCAAGCACTACATTTTTAGTGTTTTTATCTCCAAAAAGAGTAATCGCATCAACAGTTGCTTTTTCCAAATCTCGAAAAGTTACAATGTTTCCAAAACTCTTCGTAGTATCATAGATACGGTTTGTGCGTGAATATGCCTGTATAAGTCCATGATAACGCAGATTTTTATCAACAAAAAGCGTATTAAGTGCAGGTGCATCAAAACCTGTTAAAAACA
>CAZIAJ010000282.1:0-2118 GCA_964537565.1 uncultured Sulfurospirillum sp. | reverse complement strand
GTGTAAAACAGTTCATGCTCTAGCTCAAAAGCTAAAAGAGCATCCATCTTATAGAGATTTTGAACGGATAAAACTTCTAAAAGATATTCAAGAAAAATTAAAAATGATGGGTAACTCTAAAGATATTAATTGGGTTCTAACTAAAGAGATTAAAAAAAATATTAAAAAACTACAACCTCTTGTATGGCCTAGTGGAGAGCTTTGTTATTTTGATGTAGAGATAAGTGGAGGTCAAATCTCTTTTATATCTGCTATAAATAAAGATGGTAATATTCAATTAAAAACTCAAACTTATAAACTGAATAGTTCAGAAATAGGGAAATCTGTAGAGATATGTACAGCAGATGATAGGTGTACTCTAATTAATAGCAATAAGATTACGTTAAAAGATTATAACTACAATTCACTAAAAATAAAAACTTCAAATGCTACATGGAATTATCGTCTTGAAACAAAAAGAGAATATTTAGTTCGTATAGCCTATGAGGTGTATGCTCAACTATACAATAAAAATCTTCCATCTTTGTCAAAAATTAATATAGAGATAACGAAAACAAAACCCAAAGTAGAAAATCAATCAATAGAGGTTGGTTCAGATGATAAACCTTCAAAATGAAAAAGATGGAGAAGATAATGAGTAGAGTATATTCAATTGCAGTATCTTTTGTTATTGCCCTTTTGATTTTTGGTGCTTTTTTTGAGATTATCACACCTAGTCAAAAGAGTTCTGATAGCAAGGTCAATGTGGTTAGTCCTATTGAGAATATTATAGATAATAACTCTCAAAAAGATGCAGAAGAAAATCTATCTCTATCTAAAACAGTTACTCAAGAGAGAAATATACGAGAGTGTCGAGATGCCATACAAGGATTTGACAATAAAGCACAACTCCAAAAACAGGCGTGTCGTAAGGGTATAGAGGATAAATATAGGTTAAAAAAAGAGCAAGATAAACTCATGGCTACTCTAAGAGCTAATGCTATGGTAGCTGATGATGTAAAAGAGGTTATAGCCCCAAAAGTTAAACCGAGTTCTCTTGCTTTGATTAACGCTTTTAGAAATGCTAGTACTTTTATTATATTTATCTATCTTACTCTTCTGTTGACTTTATGGATTCAACTCTTTATAGCTTTTGTAGTAGAAGATAGATTAAGCAATAAACAAGAGACTTTGATTGAGTGGAATATCAATGTTCCTCCTATTTTGGGTGTGGTAGGTACTATCTACTCATTTGCTAGTTTTACCTTAGTAGCAGAGCAACAAAAGGGACTTTTTGATATTTTCAAAAGCAACTTTTATGATGCTGCGACTACAACTGTTATTGGTGGTTCTTTTTATGTTATTAACTTTGCCATTGCTGTTTGGATAGCCTCAAAGATACCAAAAGAGGGATAAGTGTATGAAAAAGATAACACAACCCCCTTTGGTAATTTTGCTTGATGTACTATTTATCTTTCTCTTTGTCTCTATCTTAGAGAAACCACCCTCTATAGAGTATGAGATACCATCTCAAAAGCTTTTTACTGGTGGGTATGTGATGAGTACCGATAGTAGTGGAAAACATAGAGTTTATGATGTTAAAAACAATAAATTTAACGATAAGTTTATCTTCCCAACTTCCAAACATGGCTTCTATTTTACTAAGCCATGTGAAAATCAGTTGGAGTGTAGAAAAGCTAGAGCTGTATCAAAAGATGAGCTAACTATAGCAATAACAGGTAAGACTTATGATGATATAGCACGGCTTACCTTTATTGGGTGCAATATAGATTCAAGCTTGTGTACAAATATAAAGTTTCCAATCAATATAAATGGAAAAATAGATAAGGATAAACTTTTGGCATATAATCCATTTTTTGGAGAAATTGAAGGTTTTGTAAGGAGTGAGTTTTGAGGATAACTTTCTTTTAAATAGTCTATATAAATTGGAAAAAGCAACTGCTCTACTGAAGAGCTACACAATTACTAAAAAATAAAGGAAAATAAAATGGCAGAAAATGATTTTAGATACAAAGGGAACTTACCCGTAAATTATGAACAGAAGTGTCCGTTGGTATTGGTGCTTGATGTATCAGGCTCTATGCATGGACATCCAATATATGAGTTAAATAAAGGTTT
>CAZIAJ010000281.1:0-2137 GCA_964537565.1 uncultured Sulfurospirillum sp. | reverse complement strand
CTACACAAATATAATTATATCTCTTATTTTAACAACTACTATGTTTTTAAAAGCTAAAAAAGAGGAATATTTATGGCATATTGAATCAAGCAAATATAAAAACTATATGCAAAATACCAAAATGATTATCCCTTTTGTTTTATAAAATTAAATACCTTTTTACGCATCTGTTCTTCACTATTGATTTGAATTGGGGTACTTAAAATTAACTCTCTTGAAAGATACTCATCTTTTATGCTATTTTTATACACTTCCCCTTTTATTCTAAGACAACGAAAAGAACATGGATAATCACTATCTTTACATCCTTCATCTGCTTTAAACAATATAGCCATCTTAGATTTTCTTGCAATATCTTCTAAGGAATTAGCTTTTATATTAAGCTCTTCTAATGGATCTAAATATAAATATCTATCTTCTTTATCTGTATAACTTATTGTACCATCTTTCCATTTTTTCTTGCTTTTATAATAGTATTTTATCTCTCTTATTTTTTTTTTTTTAAAAACTATAATCTTATTATATATAATTTTATTAGTCCTTTGCCAGTCATAGTTTACATCTAATGTTTGTGAAGAACAACCACCTAAAACAATCACTACAATAAAAAACATACTTAATCTATATAACATAACTACTTTTCTCTTGAAGTTATCTCTATTAAGTGAAAACCAAATTCTGTTTTAACAGGGCCATGTATTTCATGTAACTCACCTTTAAAGATAACTTTATCAAATTCAGGAACCATCATACCTTTTGAAAATCTACCCAAATCTCCACCTTTTTTACCAGATGGGCATTTGGAAAATTTCTTTGCTGCTTTTTCAAATGTAGTCTCTTTTGATTTTATCTCTTGTTTTAATTTGTTACAAAGTTTTTCTGTATCTACCAAAATATGTCGTGCTGTTGCTGTTGCCATAAATTCCCTTTTTCTTTACATGTAAATAGTTTTTTGAGTATGATTATAGCAAAAATTTAAAAGGCATATAATGAACTTTACATATCACAATCCAACAATCATAGAATTTGGTGAGGGAAAGATATACTCAATAACAAAATATATAGATAAAAATAAAAGAATTTTAGTAGTTTATGGTGGTGGTTCAATCAAGGATAATGGAGTTTATGATCAAATTGATGGTGCTTTAGAAGATTATACTTGGTTTGAATTTAGTGGAGTTGAGCCAAATCCATCAATAGAGACCATGAATAAAGCCATAAAAATGATAAAAGAAAAAAATATAGATTTTATTTTAGCCGTGGGTGGAGGAAGTGTTATAGATGGATGTAAATATTTGGCAAGTGCTGCTCTTTATGATGGAGATGGTTGGGATTTAGTTTGTGAAGTAAAAAAAATCAAAAAAGCTCTTCCATTAGGTGCTATTTTAACACTTCCTGCTACTGGGACTGAATCAAATGGAAACTCTGTTATGTCAAAAAAAGAGACTAAAGAGAAAAGGAGTTTTATGTCATCTCATGTTTATCCAAAGTTTGCAATATTGGACCCAATAACAATGATAACTTTAGATGATAGACAACTTGCAAATGGTTTAGTTGATGCATTTGTACACACCTGTGAACAGTACCTAACATACCCAAATACATCTCTACTACATGATGGATATGCAGAAACTATTTTAAAAGGTTTAGTTGCACTAGCAGATAGTTGGGATCGAAGAGGTGAAACAATCTGGCAAGAAAATCTCATGTTGCTTGCAAATCAAGCATTAAATGGTTTTATTGGAAGTGGTGTTCCTCAAGATTGGGCAACCCATATAATAGGGCATGAACTTACTGCATTCTATGGAATAGACCATGCAAGAACACTAGCAGTTATTCAACCTCAACTTCTTCGTGTAATGAAAGATAATAAAGCTGAAAAAATTGCTCTTATGGGAAGAAATGTATTTGGTATAGTTGACAACAATGAAGATGTTATAAAAGAGATTGAAAAAATTTATCAAAGTGTAGGAGTATCTACAAATTTAAATGACTATGATATAGATGATAAAGTTGTAGAAAATATAATCACAAGATTAAAAAACAACAAAATGACATCACTAGGAGAAAAAGAAGATATTACACTTGAAAAAATTACTAAAATTTTAATAAAAACTATGTAACAATAATATTATAT
>CAZIAJ010000280.1:0-2145 GCA_964537565.1 uncultured Sulfurospirillum sp. | reverse complement strand
TATATTTTGAAATAATATCAAAGTCTATTTGCATTCCAACAGTTATAAAAAATATACCTAAAAGAATATCTCTAAAAGGAATTAAATCAGCTTCAGCTTGATGTTTAAATTTTGTTTCAGAAATAAGCATACCAGCAATAAATGCACCTAGTGAATATGAAAAACCTAATTCATGAGCAAGATATGATGAGCCAATTGCCAAAAATAAAATTGTTCCAACAAAGAGTTCATCAGAGTTTGTTTTTGTTATAAGAGTAAAAAATCTTTCTAAGAAGAATTTTCCCATAATATAAAGAATTGCTAGTAGTATAATGGCATTTATAAAAGTGTTTAATAGTATTTCAGATACATTTCCATTATCACTAGATAAAAACCCAAGTAGAAGTAAAATTGGTATTACAGCAATATCTTGCATAATTAAAATACCTAAAGTTCTTTTTCCATATCGTTTATTGATTTCTCCAGTTTCATTAAAAGTTTTTAGTACAATTGCTGTTGATGAAAGAGTTATAGCGAGGGAGATTACTATCGACATTTTTTGCTCAATCTCAAGAAAGTAGAAACTAATAGTGTAGACTATAAGTGAAGTAATAATGATTTGCATTGAACCAGCTAAAAAAACTTCATATTTCATTTTTTTAAGTTCAGATACAGAAAATTCTAAACCTATAGTGAACATCAAAAAGACCACACCAAACTCTGCGATTTCTTTTAATTCGTGATTATTTACAGCATCATGTAAACCAAAACCATAAGCTATGATTGTACCTGTAAAAATATAGCCAATAATAGTAGGTAAACCAAACTCTTTTAAGATTATATTGCAAAGTAGTGATATAATAAGAGTAAATACTATAATAGTAAGCATATTAACCTTTAATAAATTGTTTATGATATTTTAGTAGAATAATAGAAAAAAAGGAAGTAAATTGAATTGGATGGTCATATTTATAGTAGGATTGATTTTTTATATGTTGACAAGAGGATATAGAACAGTAGATTATCAAAATATAAATGTAAATAGAAAACAAAAATTAAGAGGTAGCTTAGCAGAACATGAAGCGGGACTTTTAGTATCTCTTATGGCAAAAGTTGCAAAAGCAGATGGTAAAGTTTGTGAGCTTGAGGCAGAACTTCTTAGTCATACTTTTACAGATATAGCAAAAGTGTTTGAAAACAGTGAAGAGGTAAGAGAAGAGCTAAAAAATATATATAAAAGAGAGATGAGTAGTTTTGACAATACTATAATAATATCTCAAAAGTATTTCAAACTTACAAGTAGAGATTATCGTAAACGTTTAGGAGTTATGGAGTATCTTTTAAATCTTGCTTTTATTGATAATGATTTTTCAAATGCAGAATTTATGATTTGTGAAGATATAGCAAATACTTTAGAGATAAAACAGAGTGACTTTAAAGCACTTATTGCTAGATTTGAGCAGTTTTATGCACAAAGAGAAGCTCAAAAAGGTATGAATTTAGAAAAAGCATATCAAACTTTAGGTTTAAAAAAGGGTGTAGATTTCGCAACTGTAAAAAAAGAGTATAGAAAATTAGTTCGTAAAAATCATCCTGATATTTTGATGGGGCAGGGTGAAGAGCAGTCTATTATAGACCAAGCGACAGAAAAACTACAAGAGATTAATGAGGCTTATGAAATTATCAAGAAGAGTCAATAAAAAGAGAGTTGTAATAAGTTTCTAAAGAAAAACTTAGTATAATCGCGCAAATATATAATTAAGGGTAAAAAGTGAGAGCATTAATCAGCGTAAGTGATAAAACGGGCGTAGTTGAGTTTGCAAAAGGTTTGGAGTCTCTAGGATATGAGATTATTTCTACTGGTGGAACTTTTAAACTTTTAAAACAAAATGATGTTAAAGCTATTGAGATAGATGAAGTTACAAAATTTCCTGAGTGTTTTGAAGGACGTGTTAAAACTTTAAACCCATATGTCCATGGTGGGATTTTATATCGTCGTGATAAAGAATCACATATAACTCAAGCAAAAGAGCTTGGTGTAGAAGGTATAGATTTAGTTTGTGTAAATCTTTATCCTTTTAAGGAGACGATAACTAAGACTGATGACTTTGATGAGATTATAGAAAACATTGATATTGGTGGACCAGCTATGGTTAGAAGTGCTGC
>CAZIAJ010000279.1:0-2157 GCA_964537565.1 uncultured Sulfurospirillum sp. | reverse complement strand
TACTAGTTCCTTCTTCTATGTAACCTATAATTTTACCAACTATCTCTCCATCGGAATTAAAAAATATAGTAATTGGCATTCGTGATATCTTTCCTATAGGAGTTCTTGAAAAATCTACCCTCTTTGAATAATCAATATAAATAAAGTCGTTTTTTAATATATCTGAAATTTCTTTTGATTCTAAAGTTTTACGAAGAATCTTATTATGTTGCTCCACAGATGGATGAAATAAAACTAGAATTATAGGTTTTTTTTCTTTCTTAGCTCTGCTCATTGCTTTGGTTAATTCTTTAAAATCTTTGTCTTTTGAATAATTAAGAGTTTTTTCTTTTATAAGATTACCATCTTGTGACATTAAATATAGCGATTTTATACGACTATATTTTTCATAACATTTATCTCCAGTTATTGTAAAACCAATCAAATCTGTATTACCCATGGCATAATAATATGTATCACCATTGTCAAAAGTATGAGGATATTTTGGTGTATAAACACAAAAAGTATCTTTTATCTCTTTACCTTTTAATTTTGGCATTTTACCATCATCACCAATATGCCAGTCACTTATATATGTATCTGTTTTATCACGAATATTTCTTGCCTCATCTATAGACATACCAGCTTCTAATTCATTAAATAAAGCTTTTATATCTGATTTTGCATTATACTCATCTAATTTATCCATTCCCCACATAATTGCAATAGGTATTACTATAATGACAATCAATAATATAGCCAACCATTTAAGAATCTTTTTAAATATCCTCATAAACACTCCTTATTTTTATTAAAAATTACTTTATCTAAAATACTCTTAAATTATAAACTTTTATTCTCTTTTTGATATGATTACATTTTAAAAACAGGAGATAATATGAAATGGGAAATATCTAAGCAGTTTGATTTTTGCTATGGTCATAGAGTATGGTCACAAACTCTTAATGTTGAATTTTCTATGGATAGCTGTTTAGCATGTCGTCACTTACATGGTCATCAAGGACGTCTTATAGTCTACCTTAGTAGCGATAAACTTGTAGATGGTATGGTTACTGACTTTCATCACCTAAACTGGTTTAAAATATTTTTAGATAAAACATTAGACCATAAGTTTATAATTGATATCAATGACCCTCTTTTTGAAACACTACTACCTGACTTTGCAGATAAAAAAAACCTTATTACATGTAAAGAAAACTATAAAAGACCTAATTTAAAAGTACTCAAAGGAAGGCCTGAACATATATTTGAGATGTATGAAGGGTATATAATTGTAGATTTTGTACCCACAAGTGAAAATATATCTAGCTGGCTGATGAATATAGTATCCCAAAAAATGAGTAAAATAGATGTAGAAGTTTCAAAAATAGAATTTTTTGAAACTCCTAAAAGTCGCAGTATCGTTTATAACACTTAGAATTTAATTTTACGTCTTATCAAAGCCATATTTTTCATAACTCTACCATAATATGGACGATTATAATTTCCACCGTTATACCTACTTACTGTTCTAAAGTAGTTGTGTTTTGTGTATTCATTTAGCCAAACTATGTACTTTACAGCCATAGTTACATTAAACTTGTCATCTCCAAGAAGTTTATTAACAAGTTTTATATCACTCATCTCTTGAACTTCTTTCCACTCTAGTTTATCTGCTAAAAACCTTGCAGTCTGTAGTCTTACTTGCATAATTCCTAAAGAGGCTTTAAGTATATTTGGGTCTTTACCAATGTCACCAACTTTAAAAACACCTGCACTTGTCTCAGTTAGAGCAATTGCCATAGCAGTGTTTTCAAAAGTTTCACCAGTAGAGTTTGGATACTGAAGTGCAACTTCACGTACCAATTTTAAAGTTTCAATCTGTTCGTCTGAAAAAGTAGCGGCATTTAAGCTACCAATAAAAAATCCAAATAATATAATGCCTCTTAGGAAAGATGATAAAATTTCTCTTCTCATAATCTATCCTAAAAAATAAAAGTCGAATATTTTACCCTAATAGATATAAAAAATCAATTAAATAAAATATTTACTATTGTTTTTCTAAGTTAGTGCTACTAGATAACCCAACTGCCTTAGATTGGGAAAGTATAAAATGGCTGAGATAAATAACAAAAAATACTTGTAAAAGTAACCCAAACAGAGGTATTAAGGATAGAA
>CAZIAJ010000278.1:0-2169 GCA_964537565.1 uncultured Sulfurospirillum sp. | reverse complement strand
ATCTCAAAAAATATTTAATGAAAAAACATATAGACAAAAAGCTACTATACTAAAATCCATTTTACCAAAAGATATTATGACAAATATTATAAACTTTAATGTAAAACACAAAAAAAATGATATTAAAAAATATGCAAAAGCTATACAGATAAACTTTAAAAAATTAGATTTAGACTATAATTCTTTTTATTATGGCCCTAGAATTGTCCAAGAATCTTACATAAAATTATTGCAAATTGGTGGATTACTTTACCACGAAAGAAACAAACTAATCAAAAAGATGGAACTAGAAAAAAATGATATAGCAGCTATCATTCAAACAGTTGCATATTTAAGTATATATACTCATAAATTTGAAGAAGCTTATGTGCTTTATAATAAATTAATAGATGATTTAAAGAAAAATGATAGTGCTACCATATTTTATGCAGCAGTTGCAAGTATTGGAGCAAATCATACAGAAAATGCCGTAGCACTTTTAGAGTTAGCTAAACTAACTGATCCAAAAAACTATGAATCAAGATATGCTTTAGGACTTCTTTATCAAGAGATAGGGAACTGGGAAGGTGCAACCATACAGTATAGGAAGATAGGTAATAGTGACTTTCAATCTAAATATTTTAGTTTCAAAGTCACTAGATAAATCAAACCTCGTTCATGGAGATATAACTATTTAAAGCTCCTATGTAGGCATTTGCTGTTGCAAGCATAGTGTCAACACTTAAACCATGACCAATGATAGCTGGCTTTCCTTCAAATGCTACTTTAACAACAACTCTTGCAAGTGCATCTTTTCCTTCAGTAACTGCATCAACTTTATAATCTCTAAGTTCACCTTTGACACTACAAACTCTATCAATAACCTTAAATACTGCATCCATTGTACCATTACCAATAGCAGCATCAGTTATCTCTTCTCCATTATGAGAAATAGTTACAGCCGCATTTGCAACACCACCTGGATTACAATCACTTAGTTGAAGTGTTACAAGCTTATAAACCTCTTTTACTTTTGCAATTTCTGCTGAAACCAAAGCTCTTATATCATCATCGAAAATCTCTTTTTTTGCATCTGCAAGGATTTTAAATCTTCCAAATGCCTCATCTATCTCATCATTTGCTAAGTTAAAGCCTAACTTTATAAGTTTATCTTTAAAAGCATGACGACCAGAATGTTTACCAAGTACAATTGAATTCTTATCAAGTCCAATATCAGTAGCTTTCATAATTTCATATGTCTCTATATGCTTCAATACTCCATCTTGATGTATGCCACTCTCATGAGCAAATGCATTTTTACCAACTATCGCTTTGTTTGGCTGAGGCTCAATACCTGTTATAGCAGAAACCAACCTACTTGTAGGATATATCTCTTTTATATTTATATTTGTATCATAATCAGCAAATATATCATGACGTGTGCGAAGTGCCATAACTACTTCTTCAAGAGCAGCATTTCCAGCTCTCTCTCCAAGTCCATTTATAGTACACTCTACTTGCCTTGCACCATTTAAGATACACTCTATTGAGCTAGCTGTAGCTAAACCTAAATCATTGTGATTGTGAACGGAAAGAATAGCCCGATCTCCTACACTCTCATGTAAGGATTTAATGATAGCTCCCATTTCACCTGGCATTCTATAGCCTACAGTATCTGGTATATTTAGAGTTGTAGCACCAGCTTCTATAACAGCGTCTAATATCTCTTTCATAAAACCAACATCACTTCTACCTGCATCTTCACAACTAAACTCAATATCATCACAAAAAGTTTTCGCATAAGTTACTGCGTTAACTGCTTTTTTGATTACTTGGTCTGGAGTCATCTTTAGCTTATACTCCATATGGATTGGGCTTGTTGCAATAAAAGTATGTATTCTTTGTAGTTTGGCATTTTTTATTGCTTCACCAGCTGCTTTTATATCTCTATCTAATGCACGTGCTAACGAACACACTGTTGAGTTTTTAACTTGGCTTGCTATCCTTGAAATAGCATCAAAGTCACCAGGGCTTGCTGCTGCAAAGCCTGCTTCAATAACATCAACTCCAAGTTTTTCTAACTGTAAAGCAAGCTGAATTTTCTCTTCAGTATTCATTGAAGCACCAGGACTCTGCTCACCATCTCTTAATGTTGTATCAAATATTATTATATTTTCTGTTTTCATAGGG
>CAZIAJ010000277.1:558-2179 GCA_964537565.1 uncultured Sulfurospirillum sp. | reverse complement strand
TTAGTATATAATGACAAAATTTTTTTGAGGAGAGGGTATGAAAAAACTAGTTTTATTTGCACTTAGTACATCAATATTGTTGGCAACAAATGGGGATAATCTCATAGGTCTTGGTGCTAAATCAAGGGCAATGGGCGGAGTTGGTATAGCAATTCATTTTGGAGCGGAAAATGTTTTATCCAATCCAGCAATGATAGCAAAAAGTGAAGATACAGAAGTAGATTTTGGAGCAACTATGTTTATGCCAACAGTAAAAGCAAATGGCGTAAAAAGTGATGCTGATTTTAGTATTATGCCAGAAGTATTTTCTTCTATGCGTATTAATGACAACTGGGCATTTGGTGTTGGTATGTTTGGTGCAGCTGGCATGGGTGTCGATTATAGAGGTGAGCCATCACTTATGGAAGCAAGAACAAGTTTAATGCTTATGAAATTTGCTCCAACTCTAGCTTATCATAAAGATGGTTTTGATTTTGGTATAGCTCCCGTTATACAGTATGGCTCTCTTGATATTGCATACAATATGAGTAGTATGGGTGGCGGAGCTGTTGGTGCAGGATTAAGTGAAGATTTTGGTTTTGGTTTTGCCACTGGTGTCAGCTACGATATTATAAAAGATGTAACATTAGGTTTGGTTTATAAATCAGCAATAGATATGACTTATAAAAGAACTTTGAGTGTAGCATCTGCACCTTTTGTTGCTACGGGAGCTTTTTCTTCAGAATTTGCAGATGATTTATCACAACCAGCAGAAATAGGTGCAGGAGTAAGTTATAACATAGGTAATTTTAATATTTCTTTTGATTATAAAAAAATACTTTGGGGTGATGCAAAAGGTTATAAAGATTTTGGTTGGAAAGATCAAGATGTGTACGCTTTAGGTGCAAAATATGAAAAAGATGGTACTTGGTATGGTATAGGTTATAATTATGCTAAAAATCCAATAACTACATATGATGCAAGTACTTTAACAGGTGCAGCAATAAATATGTTTAATTATCTTATGTTCCCAGCAACAAGTGAAGAGCACTATACTATTGGTACTGGAACAAATATAACTAATAATTTTTCATTAGATTGTGGTATTGTTTATTCTCCAAGTAATAAGGTAATTGTAAACACTACTATAGGAGCTTTAACAGTAGAACATCAAGAAACTTCTGTAGCTTTTTCAATGAGATATAATTTCTAATAGATTAATTGAACCCTTAATTTATAGGGTTCAACTATAATTAAATAACAACTAAATAGGTATCTTAAAAATATTGAAACCTTTTTCATGTCTATACTCCAATATAAGATTGTGTTTTTCAAGCACTCTTTTTACTATATTTAGTCCTATGCCATAACCTTTTACATTTCTAGAAAGATCTTCTTGAGTAAAAGCTTTCAAATAGTAATCTAAGTTAAATTTTAAAGAATCACCAATATTTATAATTTCTATATTATCTTTATTTATTACTATTTGAACTATACCACTTTTTTTGTATTTTAAAGCATTGTCAATCAAATTTTTCATTGCCATACTAAAGTAGTCAATATCTACATTTAACATAATCGTATTAGATATTTTTATATCTAAAATAGATTCATCTTCAATAAGCATTTTAGATAAAGTATG
>CAZIAJ010000277.1:0-548 GCA_964537565.1 uncultured Sulfurospirillum sp. | reverse complement strand
ATATCATATGTTTGTTTGTTTAGTTGTATGTTACCAGAATTTAATTTTTCTACATTTAAAAGTTCATTTGTCAACATATCAATTTGATTAGTAGCAGCTTTTAAAATTTTTGTATATTTATTTTCTTCTTGTAAATCAAGAGCAATTTTTAGCCTAGATATTGGTGTTCTAAGTTCATGGCTAACATCTCTTAAGAGTTGTTCCCTTGATTTTAAAAGATTTTCGATATTTAGGGCCATTTTGTTAAATTCTGTTGCTACTTTTGAAATCTCATCATTGTTATTAAATTTTTTAAGTCTCAATGAGTAATCACCTAAACCAAATTTTTCCATAGCTATTGCTATATCTTTTAGTGGTTTGATCATCACTATAATAAAGATAAAAATCAAAAATAGAAGTAATATATCTGTGGAAAAAAGATAGTTTAGTACTTTTTTATTTTGTATATCTTTTTTTTGAGTTACATCAAAAAATGTTAATTCATCATCTAAGTAGTTTATATATAAGAATAGAAGTTCATTTTTTTGATAAATTTTTACGTTACCAAA
>CAZIAJ010000276.1:0-2189 GCA_964537565.1 uncultured Sulfurospirillum sp. | reverse complement strand
CTCCATATCCAAATGAAAGTGGAAAAAAGCTTTTTAAAGTTGCCTTTTATGAGAGATATAAAAGTAAAAGATACACTTTTAGAGGAAATAAAGAACTTTTTATAGAATTAAGAGATGGTAGTTTTAGTATATTGACAGAAAGGTAAATAATGGATAAAAATATGGTTGAAAAAGAGTTATCAAAACTTATAGATATAAGAACAGATTTCTTGAATTACTTGGATAAAAATATACCTAAAAAAAATAACAACATTGAGTTTGATTTTGAAAACAATCCTACTCTTGATGCAAAAGATATTTATGAACATTTTTTTAAACTGGACTATCAAGCTAGAAAATTAAGAGGTTTTTTAGTGAAAGAGCTTAATCTTAAGGCAGAATAATGGCTTATATAGAAATATCTAAAAGTAACTATCAACATAACATAGAGTATTTGGCAAACAAAGCTGGTGGCAAAGATAGGTTAATGGTTGTTTTAAAAGATAATGCGTATGGTCATGGTTTAGAGATTATGGCAAAATTGGCGTGTAGTTTTGGTATAAAAAAATCTGCAGTTAAGACACTTGAGGAGGCAAAAAAAATAAATTTTTTGTTTGAAGAGGTATTGATTTTAGCAGACCATCCTCCTTTAGAACTACAAGAAGATAGTATCTCTTATGCAATTCATTCTATTGAGAGCTTAAAACTATTTCCTAAAAAAAGTTGTATACATTTAAATATAGATTCTGGTATGCATAGAAATGGAATAATAGAGAGTGAGATAAAAGATGCCATTGAGATAATAGTTAAAAATGAGTTAAGTTTAAAAGGTGTTTTTACTCATTTTAGAAGTGCAGATGAGTTAAGTAGTGAGCAGTATTGGCAAAATGAAAATTTTTCTAGATCAAAAGAGATTGTAAAACGATTAATACGAAAGAATAGTTTGGATATGCCAAAATTTCACTCTTGTAATTCAGCTTCATTATTAAGAAGAGAAAATGTTTTAGATGATGATTTTGCAAGATGTGGTATAGCCACTTATGGTTATACTCATTTACATAAGAGTTTTCTTAGTAAAAGTGAAAAACAAAATGGGAAATTCAATTTAAAACCAGTTATGTCTCTTTGGGCAGAAAAACTTAGTACTAGAGAGTTAAAAAAAGGTGATAGAATTGGTTATGGTGGTATGTATGAATTACAAGTAGATAGTAAAGTTTCGACATATGATATAGGTTATGGAGATGGTTTTTTTAGATATGATGGTCTTAATAGATTAGTTTTAGAAGGTAGAGATGTTTGTGGACGAATATCTATGGATAGTCTCTCTTTTTTAGGAGATGATGATAAGGTGTGTCTTTTTAGAGATGCTTACTACCTAGCTGATAAGTTTGGAACTATTACTTATGATATTACGACTAAACTATCTCCATATATAAAAAAAGTACTTATTTAAATAGTTAAATAAGTATTTTTACTTCTATGGTATTTCCACCTTTGGAAACGGCCTCTTTTATTGCATTTTCTGCTCTTTTTCTAAATTCGCCTATAGTATCTTTTGAGGAAAATGAAGTTATACCATAACTACATGTAATTTTACCTACTTTAGAAAATCTATGTTCGGAGAGTTTTTGATTTAATTTATGAGCGAAGTTTTTTGTAGCTCTATGACTTATATCTGGGGCTATAATAGCAAAGTGGTGATCTCCCCATTTTCCAAGCATATCTGTCTCTCTTATATTTCTTTTCAATAGTGCAGTAAACTCTTTTTTTAGTGTTGTTGTATCTTTTTTTGAAAATATATTGGATAGATTTTTCATATGATCAACCTCTATAAGCATAATAGAGAGTTGGGTACCATATCTTTGTGATCTTTTTATTTCGTGTTCTATCATACTTTGAAGTTTAGAATTACTTGGGATATTTAATTCTTGATCTATAGATGAAAACTGCTTATTATATCTATTTTGTGCTTGTATCGCTTCTTCTTTCTTTTTTGTAAGATTAATAGTAAAAGAGATTTGTTCACAAACTTTTTGAAGAAAATTTTCATAGTCATTTTTATTATTTTCTTCTAATAAAATAACAACAACTCCCATGGGTATTTTTAAATTATTTTCTTTATATATTTGAAGTATTGCTTTATAGCTTATGCCATTTATTTTTACAATTTTCTCAACTTTTTCTCTTTTTTCTAAATATGTGATAGAGAG
>CAZIAJ010000275.1:0-2192 GCA_964537565.1 uncultured Sulfurospirillum sp. | reverse complement strand
ATTATATATAAGAGGATATTAAATGAAAAAAATTATTTTAACGGTTTTGGTTTTACTCTCAATAGGAGCAGTTTTTAGTGGATGTGAGAAAAATGATTATCAGCATCCAATGTATAGAAATGGAAGTAAATAAAAAGGCTTATAGCCTTTTTATTCATTCATGTGATTTAAAAATTCTTCATTAGTTTCTGTTTTTAGCATTTTTGCATATAAAAACTTAAGTGCTTCAGCATCTTCCATTTGGCTTATAGCACTTCTAAGAGCCCAAATACGTTGTAGTTTTTCAGGAGATTGAAGAAGTTCTTCTTTTCTTGTTGCAGATTTCATTATGTTTATTGCTGGGTAAATTCTTCTATCTGAAAGGTTTCTATCGAGTACTAGCTCGGAGTTACCTGTTCCTTTAAACTCTTCAAAGATAACTTCATCCATACGACTTCCTGTATCTACTAGAGCTGTTGCAACAATTGTAAGACTTCCACCAAACTCTATATTTCTAGCAGCTCCAAAAAATCTTTTTGGTTTATGAAGAGCATTTGCATCAACACCACCTGTTAGGATTTTTCCACTACTTGGAGTTACTGTATTGTAAGCACGAGCAAGACGAGTGATACTATCGAGTAATATAACAACATCTCTTCCCATCTCTACACTTCTTTTTGCTTTTTCTATTACTAGGTTTGCTACACGTACGTGGTTGTTTGCTGGCTGGTCAAAGGTTGAGCTAAAAACTTCACCTCTAACAGATCTCTCCATGTCTGTTACCTCTTCAGGTCTCTCATCAACTAAAAGAACGATTAGTTCTACATCTGGATGGTTTTTAGCAAGTCCATGAGCTAACTCTTTCATAATTTCAGTTTTACCACTTCTTGGAGGTGCAACGATAAGTGCACGTTGTCCCTTTCCTATAGGAGTAAAAAGGTCAAGTACACGACCAGTTTTTTTCATTTGATCATATTCAAGCTTAAATGACTCAGTAGGATAAAGTGGAGTTAGGTTTTCAAAAAGAGGTCTTTTTTTACTATCTTTTAGTGGTAAGTAGTTAATTGCTTCTATTTTTAAAAGTGCATTATATCTCTCTTGATCTTTTGGTGGACGTACTTGTCCTGTAACAATATCACCATTTCTAAGAGCAAACTTACGTACTTGAGTTGCACTTACATATGAGTCATTTGCAGTATCAGAAAAGTTTGCATCCAAAGCTCTTAAGAAACCATACCCTTCATGAGTAATCTCTAAGATACCAGTAAAAAGTATAAATCCACCTTGAGTAGTTTGAGCTTTTAGTATCTCAAACATTAAATCTTGACGTTTCAATTCTTGAGGATTTTCGATTTCAAGCTCTATTGCCATTTCTAGAAGTTTTTCTAGTGGAGTGTTTCTTAAATCTTCTATTTTGTGACCTTTAACAGGAACATGAGTTCTCTTGTTGTGGTGTTTATTGTTTGGTTTGTGATTTGGTTTGTGATTGTTGTTAGACGCAGTTTCGTTACCGCCCATAAATATACCTTTGTGTTGTTGTGAATAAATCGCAGAAGCATTGCACTCTAAACTTTATTCAGTTGCAATCTTATGTAGTTTAAAAAGTGTATTTTATAATAAAGTACGATTTTTGTCAAGAAAATGCAAAAAAGAAGAGTGTACTATAGAAAATAAGTCCTACAAATTTAAGTCCTATTGAGAGTGGTTGATTTGTTTCGATTAGAACCTTAAAAGTACCTAAGTCACGTGAGTTTTGAATCTTATCCATTAGTGATATTTTAAATCCTACATCTAGTATTTTGACGAAAATCAAAAAAGATGTTAAAAGATTATAATTTTGTAAAGATATTTGAGCAAATAGTATAAAATACAGAGTAGAATGAAGAGAAATGAAAAGAATAACACCTTTTTGATAATAATTAAAAAGGTATAGCCGAAAAAGAACTCGGCAAATAGCTGTAATGTGTCACGGCTATCATTAAAATGGCCGGACTCAATGCCCGATGCAATATAGACATAGGTCAGCAGGCCAATGGCCAGACGTATAATAGATTGTATAAATTCGGTATTTTTCAGTTTTTCCATAAATCCTGCTTTAGCATCATGCTATTAAGGATACTCTGATCAATTCATGAACTCACATTTCACGTTTAAAATACGCGGCTTTAGCGTTGCGAACCTTCCCGAGCCTGCTATTGCGTGCGGTTCGGCGC
>CAZIAJ010000274.1:0-2237 GCA_964537565.1 uncultured Sulfurospirillum sp. | reverse complement strand
ACGGCCATTCGTTAAATGGAACACTGTCTTACAGCAGCTCGGACTTTCCTCTTGATTTAATCAAGTCACTACCTCTTGTACCTGCATAATTATACAAAACAAATACATAAATAGAGCTTTTTTAATTCATGAACAACTGTTAACTTGGTACTGCTATTTCATGAACACTTGTTCATTTCAAATAAGCTTATATTAACACTTGTTCATATATAATACATATAATATTAACAAGTGTTCATTTCATAAAAAAGGATCTTTAAATGCCTAAAACAGCAACTTCCCATAAACGCGGCGGTACAAAAGAAAAGATACTTCAAGTTGCTACCACCCTCTTTTGCGAGCTTGGTTACAAGGGTGCAAGTGTAAGAAAAATCGCTTCTGAAGTAGGAATAAGAGAGAGTGCACTCTATAATCACTACAAAAATAAAGAAGAGATATTTTTAGAAGTAGCAAAGAATATTTTCTCTTCACCCTTCTCTCTTTCGAGTGATGAGATTAGAGAACTAGCAGGTAGAGGAAAACCATTTTTACAAAAATTTACTATGCAATACAAGATGCTTACTTTTGATAAAAACAACGAAAATATGTTTAGATTATTGATGATAGAATTGATGCAAAATAAAAAACTTAGGGAAGAGTTTATGAGTGAATTTCATGATAAAAATATTAAGCTATTGTCTGAGGGTTTTTTTATAATGATGCAAAATTCTCTTATAAAGTCGAGTGATCCAATGTTGACATCTTATGAATTTATAAGCACCCTATTCTATTTAAGATTGCAAGTTACTCTCTTGCGTTTTGATACATTGTCAACATCAAGTTTATCAACACAGTTTGAAAAACATGTAGATTTCTTTTGGGAAAGTATTAAGCTTTAGGAAAAGCCTTTTAAAGCCACTTATAGGGCTTAAAATTTTGTTTCATCTCTTTGGATTATGGTATTTTTTTTAAAGCTTATATTGAAGATATGGGGCCTGTTTTTTCAAGAATAATATAATACTAATTAATATTATATTTAGATATAAAAAAAGAGACTCCAAAAAAGAGTCTCTTTTTTAAGTTAGCAAAAATTATTTTTTTGAAGCCATTGCTTCTAAGGCATATTTTTCACCAAGTTCATAAGCTTTTTTGTTTACTTCGTGAACTTTAGCAGGTACTTTTGAAAGCATTGTTTCAATAAGAACATTCTTATCAAGAGCATTCATCATTGTATTTGCAATCGCAAGAGCAACAACAGATTGAGTAATAACATTACCAACCTCTTCTTTTGCAATTGTAATAATAGGAATCTCATAAATATTCCAAGTTTTTCTATCTTCTTCAGTTGGATGAACAAGATTTGGATCAACAACGATTGTTCCGCCAGGCTTCACACCATTTTTGAAAAGTACATAACTCATCTGTGCCACTGAAAGCATGAAGTCAACATCACCATCAACAGCATACGGATAGTAAATCTCTTTATCATCAAGCTGGATATCAACAACAGTTGGTCCACCACGAACTTGTGATGTATATGTAGCAGTCTTTAGTCCTTGCCCACCAGTTTTAATTTTTGCAGCTGCAAAAATCTCACCAGCAAGAAGAACACCTTGACCACCAACACCTGTAAATCTCATTAATACTTTAGAATCACTCATTCGTCTTCCTTATATTTTTTTAGCAAAGTCGTCTTGTGTAATCTTACCACGTTGACCTTGGTGAACTTTTTGAATCTCTGCATACATATCACAGTACTCATCCGCTTCAGTATCTTCTTTTAGAACACCAAGTGGAAGTAAGTTAAGTTGTTCTTCTTCACTCATTGCATCGTATTTTTTCTTAGAAACAGTAATACTATCGATCCACTCAAGGTTCTCCATAGCAGAAACCATCTTGTTTTTACGACCAAGGTTAATATGACAGTTAGAAAGTACTTCCATCATTGAGAAACCTTTATGTTTCATCGCTTTAATAAGAACTTTTTCAAGTTTCTTTGGCTCAAGCATAGTCTCACGTGCAACAAAAGAAGCACCTGCAGCAATAGCTAAGTCACAAGTATCAAAAGTTGGGTCAATATTACCAGCTTTTTGAGAAACTGTCCACATACCCTTAGGAGTAGTTGGAGAAGTTTGTGAGTTAGTAAGACCATAAATAAAGTTATTAATAATAATCATAGTCATATCAATATTACGACGACAACCATGAATAGTATGGTTACCACCAATAGCAAGTGCATCACCATCACCAGCAACACA
>CAZIAJ010000273.1:0-2255 GCA_964537565.1 uncultured Sulfurospirillum sp. | reverse complement strand
ATTAGTGCATTTATTTTCTCTTCATACTCTTTGGCTTTTGCTCTACATGTAGACTCAAAACGAGTTACCAAAACTGGTGTTGTATTACTAGCTCTTACTAAACCCCAACCCTCATCAAATATAACTCTAACTCCATCAACATCGATAATCTCTCTTATATGAGGAAAATCACTTGTAGGATTTTTAAGTAGTTCTTTGACCTTATCTACCAACTCAAATTTCTCTTTATCAGTAGTTTCTACTTTTATCTCTTCTGTTGAGTAGACCAATGGTAGCTTTGCTATGCGTTCATCAACTTGAAGACCATTTTGGATAAGCTCTATCATACGCAAAGTTGCATATATAGCGTCATCGTATCCAAAGTACCTATCGTTAAAAAACAGATGTCCACTCACTTCTGCTGCAAAATCAGCATTTACTTCTGCTATCTTAACTTTAAGGTTACTATGTCCTGTTTTATACATGTAAGCTTTCCCATACTCATTGATAGTGTCATACATCACTTGTGAGCACTTTACTTCACCTACTACTGTTGGGTTATCCATAGCTTCACTAAAAAGTATCGCCATGATATCGCCTTTGACATTATTCTTTTTTGTCAAAAAGGCAATTCTATCAGCATCTCCATCATAGGCAAATCCATACTGAAACTCACTCTCTAACTCTCTTTTTATATCTATTAGATTCTTCTCAATAGTTGGATCAGGATGGTGATTTGGAAAAGTTCCATCAGGTTCCTCAAAAAGAGCTTTACATGTAAAACCTAATCTTTCAAAGATTTGAGGTGCTACGACTCCAGCCACACCATTGCCACAGTCATACACAAAATTCTTATCGAACCCTTGCAAATGCTCAAACTCTTTCACTAAAAAATCTATATATCTATCTTTTGCATTTATAGTTTTACATGTAACATTATCTTCGATTGACAAATCTAAATTTGCCATAATCTCACGACCTAAAGCGTAAATATCTTCACCAAAAAATGGCTTTTTTTCACAAGTAATTTTAAATCCATTATACTGACTTGGGTTGTGTGAGCCTGTTATCATCACTGAAGCATTTGGAGTGATGCCGTCCCACTCGTTGTAATTTGAGAAGTAATTCACTGGAGTTGCAACAAGTCCCATATTTAACACTTCACAGCCTGCTTTGTTAAAACCACTCGTTAGCCAATCACAAAGAGTTGGTGAGTGACTTCTTGCATCATATCCAAGCGCAACCACACCCTTTACATGTAGACCTAAAAAATATCCTATTAGTTTTACTATTTTTTCATTTAACTCTTTTTTGTAGATACCACGTATATCATACTCTCTAAAAATATTGTTCATTTGTTTTCCATAAATTTTAAAATTTTTGTTATTATAGCTAATCATCTCTTTAGTTAGTATAGTATATAATAAAACCATGAAAGATACCTTAGAATATTACATAGTCAAAACCTTCGTGTTGGTTATTGGCTTTTTACCAAATAAAACTGTATATAAAACTCTAAAATTTGTTGCTAAACTTTTCTTTAAATACGAAAAAAGAAGAAGCACTCTTACAAAGAGAAATCTAAAGTTGGCTTTTCCAACAAAGAGCGATGAAGAGATAAACAATATCGCAAAAAAAGCATATGAAAGCGTGGCTATAACTATAGCTGAAATCATTCTTATGATTAATGACAAACTTGATTATGAGAAGATGCTAAACAACAAAGAAGAAGCATTAGAAAAACTAAAAGAGTACACAAAAGATGCTAAAAATGGCGTAATTATCATAACAGCTCATTTCTCAAATTGGGAATTTGCAGCTCAGTTTTTACCTCGTAATGGTTATCCTATGATTGCTATTGGAAGAGAAGGAAACAATAAACTCATAGAAAAAAATCTAACTACTCCTTTTAGAGAGAGATATGGCAATACCAATATATATAAAAACAAGGCAATGATGCACATAGTAAAAGGCTTAAAGAACTCAAAAAACATAGGGCTTTTAATAGACCAAAAATCTGGAGGCAAAAGTAGTATCAAAGCTAAATTTTTTGGCAAAGAGGCTGATACAACAACTTCAATAGCAACTTTAAAACTAAAATACAATCCCATAATCCTACCAATCTTTATGCCTAGAGATGAAAATGGTAAGTATACCCCACTCATCTATGAACCCGTAGAGTATACAGCCCAAGAGTGTGACGATAAAAATGAAAAAATAGAAAAAATGACACAGAAGTATAATGATATATTTGAAGAAGTGATAAATAAGTATCC
>CAZIAJ010000272.1:0-2277 GCA_964537565.1 uncultured Sulfurospirillum sp. | reverse complement strand
TTATCATCTGTTTCGTATGGTGCAGTCATTAGACGTATTAACTCTTCATCACTTTTGTGCTCTACCAAGTTCATTTTTTTTCCTTCTTTATCACTTTTATCTATCATCATTGTCTTTCTCCTTTTAAAATCTTTTCCATCAGTTAACTCTATATTATTTTTTATTTCAGTTAATCTTATTTGTTGTGACTTTGTTAATTTATCTTTTGCATTATCTAAAAGTCTAAACACCTCACGTTGATATTTCTTTTCAGGGATCCAATTTTCCATTTCGATAAAACTTATGTCTTTTTCATAAATTATGGCGTACAAAAGCATATCTGCAACAGCCCTTGTGGGCTTAGCCGAAAAAACAACATTCATTTTATTTTTCTTAATGCCCAAACGTATGATATCTTCAGAACAATCAATTATTCCATCAAGACCAAAATATTCCATAGTATTGAGTTTTGCATCCTTGCTAATAATAAAAAATGGGGATTTAGACTTCCTCTCTTCTATCGATTTAATTGCTATGGCACTATGACAATCGCCACCCTCTTGTGAATCGCATAAATTAAGTGCAACCAGACCACTATAATAACTTATCATATAGTAAATTTCCTTCTTCAATTATGTATTAGGTTCATTTTTGCAGATTATCCATAAAAAGAATACAATGTAATTCTTCTTGATTCTACATATTGACCACTTCGACTTTCAGCAGGGTATCCCATTGGCTTAGTATAGTCAAATCGATTAAACAGTTAGTTTTCATAGTTGTACCACTTCTTCAGTGACTCTATTCTATCTATAGTCAAATCAATTAAACAATTAGTTTTCATAGTATATTCATCTGTACCACCACGCATGGGGTAACTTTGTGAATAGCAATCTGCATCTCTAAATTTTATCCAAGCAATTTGAGCCTTTTTTAAATTAAGTCTTTCTTTCTTATCGAGGTTATTTATAGCTTTTTTATAAACATCATTAAGTATCTTATCTTTTTCCACATATTCGATATTTAACTTATCACGATATTCTGCAGGAGAAGCCATTTGGTCGTATTCTGTTTTCATTTCTAAAGTTTTTGCAAAAGCAATTACACTTAAAAATATAACAAATGTTGATACTAGTGAAATAACACGTATATATGTTCTTAAATATGTCATTATTGATTTCCTTATTTTAAATTATGATTGTTATGTAAACTAAGCTAATATTTTCCTAGAAACATCTAAAGCCTTAGCACTAGCCTCTTCTCTTTGTAAGTCAAGATACTGTTTGACTGTAGCCGTACTAGTATGTCCTAATAATCCACTTAATGTAATAGCCTCTACCCCTTGCGTAGAAAGTGCAGAAACACACAGGTTTCTCATATAGTGGAAAGTAAATTCTTCTACACCCGAAGCTATGCGTATTTTCTTCACAGCATCAGAGATCCATGATATATTAAACACTTTCCCTTGCACATCACGAAACTCAGACAGTGCATCTATGAGGTCATCACTCAATGTAAAAGTCATATCGGCATCTGTTTTTGAATTTGCACCTACAATAATATAGGTTTTGTTTTCAAAATCAATATCTTCCCATCTTATGCTTATCGTTTCAGTTTTACGTCTTCCACTAAAACCAAACAAAAACAATGCTCTATGATGAGGATTATCTTTGTAAACTGTCATAATTGCTTTATGTACAGCTCTGTATTTTTTAACAGCGTCGGGAACTAAGCGTTTTTCTGCCTTTTGATTTCTTTTGACATGATGTTCTTCTGTAACTGGAGAAATAAGTATAAGTCTATCACTTACTGCACGTTTAAATAGTGGCTTAAGGATTTCAAGTGCCATTTTGCGTGTTCTATTGGCATAATGTACAAGATTATCCATAACTTTGCTAATATGATAAGGTTGTATATTTGTTACCTTTTGTGAACCTATAAATGGCTGTATATGTTTTTTATAATAATTCTCATACCCTCTTCTAACTTCTTTACTCCATTTTCTACTTTTTTTGTGAATTTCAAAATAATCATCTACTGTTGCATTTAAGTTTGCACCAGAGTTTGATTGTGACTGCAATGTAGCGATAAGAGCTTCACGTTCCTCATAGGCTGTTTTTAGTTTATCTTTTGTACCAAGAGCTAAGTGAGCGGTAAAAATCCTTCTAATTCGTTTTTTATTTATGGTATACTCTAAAAGAAATTTAGAATTATCTGATTTATGTACTTTTATTCCTGCATGTTTTGTTTTGGAATAGTCTTTTAAAATGATAGCCATAATACAATCCTCGTTGGGTG
>CAZIAJ010000271.1:0-2288 GCA_964537565.1 uncultured Sulfurospirillum sp. | reverse complement strand
GTCTTTCAATATGCTCTTTTGCTTCATTTAGATATAAAATAACAGTATTGTCAAAATCTTTTAGAAGAGAGTTTGAATTTTTTAGAAGATATGTTAAACTTCTTCCATCTCTATATTCATTAAATTTTTTGGCATGTTTTAGATACTCTTTTACTTTTTTATCTAACATTATAGGCTTTTGAAAAAAAACTTTTTTTATTGTTTCTGACATGTGAGAAGATAGTAATTGTTTATGATTTTCTTCTAATTTTATTAAATTTTTTTCTAAATTTTTGATTTTGTAATATATTGCATGAAATGCAATTTGCTGAGCAAGAATCTTTTGTTGACCACTTATATTTATGAGTTTACCATCATCAGATTGGATATTTATGAGTTTTGCTAGGTTGAAGTATGCAAGAGTAGAAAGAAGAGCTATAATACTAAGTGCCAATATATATCTTTTTGCAAAACTAATTTTTTCCACTTTTTCCTCCAAATTTTATGGTAGTATATTAAAAAAATACTCAGGAAGTACTTATGGAAGAAAAATATGAAATAATTTTGCAAAAAAGTACAATCTTACTGGCAGAAGACGAGGAAAGATTAAGAGAAAGCTTTAAAAAAGTATTATTACTTTTTGTAAAAGATGTTTACATAGCAAAAGATGGAGAAGAAGCGTTCGATATGTATGAAAAATATTTGCCTGATATTCTAATTACAGATATAAAGATGCCAAAATTGAATGGATTAGAACTTATAAAAAAAATTCGCTTGAAAGACAAAAATATACCAATTCTTGTTACAAGTGCTTATGCTGATCAAGATTTTTTACTAGAATCTATAAAACTTTCATTAGTTGAGTATGTAATAAAACCTATAAAAGAGACTAAATTAAATAGTATACTAACAGAGTGTGCAAAAGTTTTAAGTCAAAAACCACAAACTATTGTGCAGTTAAAAGATAATATAACATATGATTTAGATAATAAAATTTTATATTTTATGGAAAAAGAGGTGATTTTAACTCATAAAGAAGTTGATTTTTTTGAGTTACTTTTAGCTCATAGAGGAAATCTTGTTACAAAACAATCAATAGAAAATAAACTCTATGTATATGAAGAAGCACCTCCAAGTGCATTGAAAAACTTAGTGTTTAAACTTCGTAAAAAACTCCCAACTGACATCATAAAAACAGTCTCCAAATTGGGATATATGATAAATTAAGTTTTTAGCGACCCAAAAGAAACTTCAAGTAGAGTATAATTCAAAATGTGATGATTTTACAATTAATTAACGATTATTGATTGTTATCAATACTGTTTGGAGTTATATAAGAATATAATATGATTGTTATTTTCTTATATTATTTGAAATTTACAAGGAGGAAATGTAAATGAGAAATGTTTTACGTAAAGTTTCTACTTTGTCAGCTTCTGTAGCTCTTCTTGCAACTTTTGCAAGTGGTGCGACTGAATTAGATAAAGTGATGAAAGAGAGAGGTTTATCAGCACAAGATATGTTAGCAGCTGCTAAAACATATACACCAAGTGGTGGTAGAGATAAGTACTTAGTATTTAGTTCAGGTGGGCAATCTGGACAGGTAATGGTATATGGTGTTCCATCTATGAGAATACTTAAGTATATAGCGGTATTTACTCCAGAGCCATGGCAAGGCTGGGGATATGATGACGATACTAAAAAGGTATTAGCTCAAGGTAATATCCGTGGTAAAAAGATAACTTGGGGAGATACTCACCACCCTGCAATCTCAGAGACTGATGGTAAGTATGATGGTAAATGGCTAGTTATAAATGATAAAGCAAATCCACGCTTAGCTGTTATTGATCTTGATGATATGGTTACAAAGCAGATAGTTGTTAACCCAGTTTTTAAAAGTGACCATGGTGGAGCTTTTTTTACTCCAAATAGTGAGTATATTTTAGAAGCTTGTCAATATGCTGCACCTTTAGATAATAATTATCACCCTATGGATGAGTATGCAGAAACTTATCGTGGTGGTGTTACAATATGGAAATTTAACCATGAGAAAGGAAAGATTGAGCCTAAAAAATCTTTCACATTAGAACTTCCACCATATATGCAAGATTTGTCTGATGCTGGTAAAGAAGTTAGTGATGGATGGGGTTTTACAAATAGCTTCAACTCAGAAATGTACACAGGTGGTATAGAAAAAGGTCTTCCTCCATTTGAAGCAGGAACAAGTCGTAACGATACAGACTTTTTACAAGTGTATAACTGGAAAAAACTTGCAAAACTTGCAGAAGATCCAAAAAATGTAAAAGTAA
>CAZIAJ010000270.1:0-2307 GCA_964537565.1 uncultured Sulfurospirillum sp. | reverse complement strand
TTTACATTCAGATCTGTTCTATTCTCATTTTAATTTTAAAATAAATTTATTCATAATTATTTAGATGATTCTACTATTAATTTTATTATATATCTTGCTCAACTACTTCTTGAAACCTATCAAAATAGATATTTTTCATAGCCGTTAAATCAGCACTTATATCATTACATATAAAACCACTCTCTTCTACTTTTCCTAGTTTTACTATATTAAGACCAAGTTGTTTTGCCATATT
This sequence comes from uncultured Sulfurospirillum sp., assembly GCA_964537565.1. Classification (GTDB taxonomy): domain Bacteria; phylum Campylobacterota; class Campylobacteria; order Campylobacterales; family Sulfurospirillaceae; genus Sulfurospirillum_A. The sequence goes on along the minus strand of CAZIAJ010000270.1, from coordinate 2,072 downwards.
TTCAAATATAACATCATTTTTAACTTCAACAATAGCACGAGAAAAACTCTCTGAAAAAATATCTTTGCCATCATTTAGTTCAATATTACAGCTAATACCTTTTGAGCTTACTACACACATCTTTGCTAAAGCTATTGCAAGTCCTCCAACATTAACATCTTTTGCAGCACTTATAATATCTGCTTTATTTGCCTCAATAATAAGTTCCCAAAGAGCTAACTCTTTATCATAATCAATGCTAGGAAGTTTTCCTTCAACTTTTTCATAAAGTTCTTTCATATATAAACTTCCACCAAACTCACTTTTAGTCTCACCTATAAGATAAACAGAAGCACCAACTTTTTGGAATGAACTTGGAAGAACTTTGTTAGCATCATCATTAACACCTACCATAGCTATCGCAGGTGTTGGATAAACCCCTACTCCATTTGTTTCATTATAAAGTGATACATTACCACTAACAACAGGAGTATTTAGCTTTAAACAAGCCTCTTTTATACCATAACAACCCTCAGCGAACTGCCACATGATTTCTGGATTTTCTGGATTTCCATAATTGAGACAATCTGTGATTGCAAGTGGTCTAGCACCACTCATTGCAACATTACGACCACTCTCCATAACAGCTGCTGCCGCTCCACCTCTAGGGTCAATGTAATTGTAACGAGGGTTACAATCACTACTCATTGCTAATGCTTTGCCATTTTGTTTTACACGAATACAACTTGAATCAAGACTTCCTGGTGCTTTTATGGTATTTGTCTGTACCATCGAGTCATACTGCTCAAAAATCCATGCCTTATCTGCTACTTCAACAGAGCTAAATAGTCTTTCAAATGCAGTTTTATTGTCTACTTTTTCAAAAGTATCAATACACGTTGAGTTAATTTTATCAAGGTAAGCTGGTTTTTTTATTGGTCTATCATAAATAGGAGCTTCTTCACCAACAGGAAGAACAGGAATATCAGCTACTCTTTCACCATACCAAAAAAGTTCCATATTACCAGTATCTGTTACTTCACCTATAATCTCAGCATCTAAATCCCATTTTCTAAAAATCTCTAATACTTTATCTTCATAACCCTTTTTAGCACAAATCAACATCCTCTCTTGAGATTCACTTAACATAAACTCAAATGGTTCCATTTTATCTTCACGAGCAGGAACTTTGTCTAAATTCATTATCATACCACTTCCACTACGTCCAGCCATCTCAAATGAGCTAGAGGTAAGACCAGCAGCACCCATATCTTGAATACCAACTATATAATCGTGTTTAAATAGCTCTAAACAAGCTTCAAGTAGAAGTTTTTCCGCAAAAGGATCACCAACTTGAACTGTTGGTCGAAGAGATTTATTTTCTTCTGTAAAACTATCACTTGCCATAACAGCACCACCAAGTCCATCACGACCAGTCTTACTTCCAACATAAACAACAGGATTACCAATACCTTCAGCTAACCCATAAAAAATTTCATCAGTTTTTGCAAGTCCTAAAGTAAAAGCATTAACTAAAATATTACCATTGTAACTCTCATCAAATGATGTTTCACCACCAATAGTAGGAACACCCATACAGTTACCATAATCACCAATTCCAGAAACAACACCACGAACTAGATATCTTTGATGTTTTGAGATGTCATCACTATTTGTAATATTTCCAAACCTAAGTGAGTTCATATTTGCAACAGGTCTTGCACCCATTGTAAATACATCTCTCAAAATCCCACCAACACCAGTAGCGGCACCTTGATAAGGCTCTATAAAACTAGGATGATTATGACTCTCCATCTTAAATACAGCTGCCATTCCATCACCAATATCTATAACACCAGCATTCTCACCAGGACCTTGTATAACCCATGGAGCCTTTGTTGGAAAACCATTTAAATATTTTTTACTCGACTTATACGAACAATGCTCACTCCACATAGATGAAAAGATACTCAGCTCCAAATCATTTGGTTCACGCCCCATAATTTTTAGTATATTTTTATATTCATCTTCTGAAATCTTATATTTTTTTAAAACTTCTTGTAAATTTTCCATGAATTTTAACCCTATTTAAT
>CAZIAJ010000269.1:0-2334 GCA_964537565.1 uncultured Sulfurospirillum sp. | reverse complement strand
TTATGAATAAAGAAGGGACTTTAATGATATAAAGCTAGGTTAATCAAAGTCCCAACTTTAAGAATAAAAAGCTTTCACTTTATCTATATTTTCCTGAGATGCTAAAATAGCATCATCAATTTTTATATCTTTTAGCATCTTAAATTTATACATACTGTTCATAGTTTTAAAAGTAAGTAAATCACCATTTATCTCATAATCTTCAAGCATAGATGTTCTAAAAACAACTTCACCAAATCGACCAAAAAAGTATAAAACACCATCTCGAAAAGTAATTTTTCCATCACGGTGTTTATATTCATTTAAAATCTCGATATTTGTTGAATCAATAAATATTGCATTAGATTTTTTACTGATACTATCGGCTTTTTTATCTCCCTTATACTCTTTTACTATCTCATCTCCGTTATCATCAAAATCCAAAGTGATATATTTCGCTTGAACCATTTCTGCTATTAAGAGATCTATAACACTTTTTTCAGAGCCACTTTGATAAACATCTTTCATTTTGATTACTTGGTGCTTAAAGAGATCAGCCATGATCTCTTGAGCATAAATGTTAATCATTCCGCATATTTGCTTATATAAAAGGGAGATTTTTCTCTCTCAATATCACATACAACCTCTACTTCATACTGTTGCAAATATTTCTTAAAGTGTTGCATAAGTACCTCTTTTGCGATATCTTTAATATCCCCAGCATGGGAGCGACCAACCATTTTTGCCCTTTGAGCTACCTCTTCATAACATTCGTCAATATGCTTTTGTAAAAATCTATTAAAATAGACTGAAAAAATTTCAAATGTAACTCTATCTGTATCATCAAGATCACTTCTCATACATAGAGCTATCCCCTTTTTATTTTCACTATACAAAAAAGCAATATCTGCACGACTCAGACCAAACTCATCTAATAAGTTCATACTAAACCTTTATATAATTTTGTTCAATCTTCAAAAAGTTTTTTTTTCCAATAAATATGTTCAGGGACTTGTTTAATATGTGAAAACATTTGCTGTCTTTTTAATCTATACAACTCCTCTTTTGTAGGTATATCCTCATTATAATATTCATCTCTAATAAATTTTGTTTCATATACTCCATCTTTAATTCTCACAGACACCATACCGTTATTTTTTACCTCTTTTTTTTTTATTTTTAATCTTTTAATTTTTTCTTTTTTTTATTTCTCTGTTTGATGCGTTAGAATCTATTCCACCAGTAAAATCCCAAAAGAAATCAGTTACAAAAAATGGCTTATCAGAGTAATAACCATTCATCGCATATTGTTTACAACTCAGATCATAAAAACAAATTATTTTCTCTCCAGACAATACAAAATAGCCTTTCTTTTTAAGTTGTTTTTCTGCTCTTTCTATTCTTTTTTTTCGAAACTCCTCATAATGTTTTTTTTGCATTTCTTGATCTTTATACACCATGAAAGAAATTACAAAAACTATTGACACTATTATTATCTTATAATATCTTTTGATGCCCGAAAATAATTTTGGCAGCCAAATAGGTGTATTAGCTAAGATATGCACTACAGGTACAACCACCATTATAAGAAACACAACTTCCCACCCAAAATCTACAAACCAGAAGTGATGTGAAAGCTGTTTTGTCGCATATAAAATTATACCGGCAATTATCTCATATAGTAAAATTTGTCGAATCATTAAAAAGCCTATCAATATCGCTTCATCATACTTGAATCAATGCTATACAAATGGTCTTTAATTGAGTTAAACTCTTCACCTATGCCTTTAAATACTTGCGTTAAACTTTCAATAAATATATCATGCGATTCATGCATTGAGTCACTTAATTTCTGAAAATTATTTAATGCATTATTATCTAAAGTCACCATATCCTTTTTTATATCTTTATAGTAAAGACCAACATTTGGATAAATTGCATTAATCCTTTGATTAGTATCTTCTAACCTATCAAATAAATAAAGCATTTTTCTATCTAATTCTTCAATTTTTCCCAATATCAAATCTAATTTTTCATTTTGATCCATTATCTTCTCCTTCAATCTCTTTAAAGTTTAATTTTCAGACTTCAATAGTAAATCACTCCTATCAACTTTGACAAGATACATATGCATATCTAACCCATCTTTATTTATATGTAATTTTTCCAAGCACTCCATAGACTCATCTTTGTCCAAATCTGGGCTATGTGTTATAAAAATATCTTTATCTGCATCAAATATATACTGCTTCAAAAGTGCATTTTCCATATCCTCTTTATCTTCATAAAGTGAATCAAGCTGATTCTCAAAATACTCAAGTGTGATTGTTTGCATTGTTAGTCCTTTGTGTTAGT
>CAZIAJ010000268.1:0-2363 GCA_964537565.1 uncultured Sulfurospirillum sp. | reverse complement strand
CAATATATGTAGATGTTTTGGTTCTTCACCCTCAAAAAAAAGTATCTCTTTTGAGTTATATTTTTTTATAGTTGATATTTCTTTTAGTTTTTTTAGCCCATCTTCCCCCAAATGTGAAAAGAATGGAATTTCTTTTATTCTATTTATTTTGTATCTCCTATTTTTGGATAAAAACTATTACAATTACAGCTACAGTTTAGTTAAATTATTTTCTTTTATATTATCATTTATTAACTTTAAAAAGATATAATACAAAAAAATTTAGGGATATATAAATTGAATGAGAGTAAAGATTTTTTACGTACAATAGTTAATGATGACTTAAAGTCTGGCAAATATAAAGAAATTATCACTAGATTTCCTCCAGAACCTAACGGATTTCCACATATAGGACATGCTAAGTCTATCTGTATAAATTTCGGTATTGCTCGTGATTTTAAAGGTCATTGTAACCTTAGAATGGATGATACAAACCCAACTAAAGAAGATACAAAATATGTAGAAGCTCTAAAAGATGCCGTAGAGTGGCTTGGATATGATTGGGGTAAAAGTGTATATTTTACTTCTGATTATTTTCCAAAACTATACGAATATGCTATTGAACTTATTAAAATGGGTATGGCCTATGTTGATAGTCTAAGTGAAGAAGAGATACGTGAATATCGTGGGAGTATTACTGAAGCAGGAAAACGCAGTAAATATGCTCAGCGTAGTGTAAAAGAAAATTTAGAGCTTTTTGAAAAGATGAAAAATGGTGAATTTGAAGAGGGTGAGCATATACTAAGAGCTAAGATTGATATGAGTGCTGCCAATATGAAAATGCGTGACCCACTTTTATATCGTATCAGACATGCACATCACTTTAGAGCAGGAGATGAGTGGTGTATCTATCCTATGTATGACTTTGCTCACTGCTTATCTGACTATATTGAAGGGGTTTCTCACTCTATATGTACTTTAGAGTTTGAGAATAACCGTGAAATCTATAACTGGGTACTTGATACTTTAAAACTTGAGCCTCCTCGTCCTTACCAACATGAGTTTGCAAGACTAAATATAAACTATACAGTTATGAGTAAAAGAAAACTTTTGGAGTTAGTTCAAAAAGGACTTGTAGGTGGTTGGGATGACCCTAGGCTTCCTACTATTGCTGGATATAAAAGAAGAGGTTATACACCTGAGTCAATACTAAATTTCTGTGATCAAATTGGTATAGCAAAAGCCAATTCTATGGTTGATGTTTCACAACTTGAATTTTGCATAAGAGATGATTTAAACAAAAAAGTACCCCGTGTGATGTGTGTACTTGACCCTATAAAAGTAGTAATCGAAAACTATGATGGTTATGAAGAGATTGATGCTTCATACTATCCACATGATGTAGATAAAGAGGGCTCAAGAAAACTTCCTTTCTCTCGTGAAATTTATATAGAAAGAGATGATTTTAATGAAAATCCTCCAAAAGATTACTACCGCCTTTCTCCTAAACAACCTGTAAGACTTAAACATGCTTATATTATATCTTATAAAGAGATTATTAAAGACGCAAATGGAAATGTTGTAGAGATAAAAGCAGAATATTATCCTGAATCTAAAAGTGGCTCAGATAACAGTGGTATAAAAGTAAAAAGTGCTATACAATGGGTAAGTATAAAACATGCTAAATCAGTAGAAATAAGGCTATATGATAGACTATTTTTGACTGAGTCTCCAGAGGGTATAGAAGATATAAATCCTAACTCTTTAAAAATCATAAAAGATGCTTTTATTGAACCAGCTGTTATCACAGAAAAACCTGATGAGAGATTTCAATTTGAAAGGCAAGGTTATTTTTATGCTGAGCCTATTGATTATAGTGATGAAAATCCTGTATTTAATAAAATTGTTGGATTAAAAGAGTCTTGGGGTAAAAAAACAAAACAGACAAAACTTGAACCAAAATCTCAAGCTAAAAAAGTTCATATTGAAGGTGAAGTAGCGCCTATGAATGAAACACAACAAAAACTATTTGACAAATATACTAAAGAGCTTAATTTAAATAGCGAAATATCCAATACATTAGCACGTGATGAACAACTCTCAAACTTTTTTACAGAAGCAATTTCTGTACTTAATAGCCCCATCAATATAGCTAATATTGTAGCTAATGAAGTAGCTAGAGAATTAAAACAGTCTTTAGATTTAAAATTTAATGCAACTCAAATAGCAGAACTTGCTAAAATGATTGATGATGATACGATTTCAAATAAAATTTCTAAACAAGTATTTGAAGAGATGGTGCAAACAGGTAAAAATCCAAAAGAAATAGTTGAGATTAAAGGACTTATACAGATAAGTGACCCCAAGAAGATTGAGCCTATTAT
>CAZIAJ010000267.1:0-2376 GCA_964537565.1 uncultured Sulfurospirillum sp. | reverse complement strand
GTTTACATATAATAAAAAAGATATAATGTAACCTATGTTACAGACAAAATTATTTTTATATAGTAAACTCTAAGTAAAATACTAGGAGTATATAATGAAATGTAACGTAGGTGGAATGGATAGAATAGCAAGAATAATTTTAGGTTTAGTATTAGTAGGGTTGGCATTTTTTGCAAATCAGCCATGGGCTTATTTAGGAGCGATTCCTTTATTAACGGGACTTGTAGGTTTTTGCCCAATATACCCAATATTTGGTGTTAGTAGCAAATGTGATAAAGGTGAGAGTTGCGAGAGAAAATCATAGAAGAGAAATACTGTTTTTTTAAAGATTTTAACAATCAAGAAAAAGAGAAATTTTTTAGTCATGCCAAAAAAGTGAGTTTTTCAAAAGATGAAATTCTCTTTTGGCAAGGTGATTTGTGTGGAGGTATACTCTATATCACAAAAGGAACTTTAAAAGTTTATTTACAAAATGAAGATGGTGATGAAATAACCCTTTATAATGTTGAAGCTGGTGAGCAGTGTGTTGTAAATACTTCAAGCACTATTACCTCAACACCAGCTTTAGGTAGTGCAATTACACTTAGTGATGTTGAAGGTTACATACTAGATACTAAAAGTGTGAAAGAGCTTATGAAGTACTCAGATATATATCAAGAGTATATGTTTAGTCTTTTTGCGCTAAAACTTACATCTTTAGCAACTTTAGTTGAAGATATCAAATTTAAGCCATTAAGAGATAGAATATTATCTTTCTTAAAAGATAAAAATAAACAAAAGATAGAGATAACCCACGATAAAATTGCCCAAAACTTAGGAACTTCCAGAGTTGTTGTAAGTAGGATTCTAAAAGATTTAGAAGAAGAAGGGCATGTTAAATTGTATCGAGGTTTTATACATATTTAAAACTATGTCTTTTTATGATTTTTTTCTTTTTTTAATAGTTGCTTTTTTCTGAGCATTTCTATCAGTTAGTTTTTTTCTTCTCATACCAACAACATTGTTTGCAGTTTTCTTTCTTTTATCTTGACTACGTTCAATTTTAGCTTTTATTGTGTGTTTATTGGCTTCTTTCTCAATCCAATCTCTTGGCTCAAATCCTTCAAAAAACTCCACTTGAAGAGCATATTTTAGTAGCTTTTCTATATCTTTTAAAACACTTTTTTCTTCTTTTGAAACCAAAGATATAGCTTCACCAGTATTTCCAGCTCTACCTGTTCGACCAATACGATGAATATAATCTTCAGCATCTCCAGGAAGCTCATAATTAATCACATGAGGAAGCTCTTCGATGTCTAGTCCCCTAGAAGCTATGTCTGTAGCTACAAGAACTCGAATAGTTCCAGCTTTAAAATCTTTGAGTGCTTTCGTGCGTTTTGAATGGGCTTTTTCCCCATGTAAAATTAGTGTTTTTAAACCACTATCATTAAGATATTTACCCACTTCATCTGCACTCTGTCTAGTTTTTGTAAAAACCAATACTTGATGCCAGTTACGTGAACCTATCATATATGATAGAAGTGCTGACTTTTTATCTTGGTCACATATATATATAGTTTGTCTAACTTTTTTTGCTAAATCACCTTGGTTATTTATGTTTATATTGGTAGGTTTTATTAAAGTTAACTCTGAAAATCGCTTAACTGACTTGCTTTGTTCAACTGAAAAAAGAAGTGTTTGTCTTTTTTTAGGAATTATATTTGAGATAGTTACAATCTCTCCCCAAAACCCCATATCTAAAATCCTATCTGATTCGTCAAATACAACTATTTGTACATGAGAAAGATTAATATTTTCTTGTTTTATATGTTCTAGTAAACGACCTGGTGTTGCTACTAAAATATCAATTCCACGTTCAAGTTTCTTAGTTTGTGGTGTAAATTTAACACCACCGTGAATTACACTACTTTTTAATGAAAAGTTTTTTCCATAAGCTTCAATACTTTTTCCAACTTGTGCTGCAAGTTCTCTAGTTGGTACCAGTATAAGTGCTGTAATTTCTCTTTTTATATTTTGTTTTATTTTTTTCTTGCTTAATAGTTGTAAAAGAGGAAGTGTATATGCAGCTGTTTTACCTGTTCCTGTTTGTGCTGTTGCCATCACATCTTTTCCTTCTAATACTAAAGGGATAACTTTTTTTTGAACAGATGTTGCTTTTGTATAACCTAAATCTTTGACTGCCATGGTCAATTCAGGTACTAAGCCTAGTTTTTCAAATGACATAAACATTTCCTTGTTTTTTTTAACTGCAGTATGGTGTGCGTGCATGTAACAAAATATAAATATTTAATTGAAGTATATCCAATATATTATTGAGTTCTTCTTTATTTGATAAATTTATATTATTTCTGTGTTAGTTATTAAAGAAAAAATCTA
>CAZIAJ010000266.1:0-2393 GCA_964537565.1 uncultured Sulfurospirillum sp. | reverse complement strand
GGGCTTTGCTTAAATTAAAGGAGACATTTTAATGGCAGAATATGGTGCAAGTAATATTAAGGTCCTTAAAGGACTAGAAGCAGTTAGAAAAAGACCAGGAATGTATATTGGTGATACTAATATAAATGGTCTACATCATCTTATATATGAAGTAGTAGATAATTCAATAGATGAAGCTATGGCAGGATATTGTGATAAAATTACAGTTGAACTTACAAATTATGGGTCTGCAATTATAACTGATAATGGTAGAGGAATTCCTGTTTCTCACCATGAAGGTGAAAATATGTCAGCAGCTACTGTTGTTTTAACTATATTACATGCTGGTGGAAAGTTTGATAAAGACACATATAAAGTAAGTGGTGGTCTTCATGGTGTTGGTGTTTCTGTAGTAAATGCACTCTCATCAAAACTTGTTGCTACGATTAAACGTGAAGGTAGTGAACATCGTCAAGAATTTTCAAAAGGTATTCCTCAAACTTCTTTAGAAGTAGTAAAAAGTACAAATAGAAGTGGAACAAGCATAGAATTTTGGCCAGATGATACTATATTTGAAGTGACAGAGTTTGAATTTGATACTCTTGCAAAGAGATTTAGAGAGATTGCTTATTTAAATCCAAAAATAACAATAGAGTTTAAAGATAATAGAACTGGGAAAGCAGAGACTTATCATTTTGAAGGTGGATTGAAGCAATTTGTAACTGATATGAATAAAAGAGAGCAAATTTCAACTCCTGTTCACTATACTGATAGTGTTGATGATATTGAAGTAGATATTGCTTTGATGTATAACTCAGGCTATACGGAAAATCTTCTTTCATTTGTAAATAATATACGTACAATAGATGGAGGAACGCATGAAGCAGGATTTAGAGCTGGTCTTACAAGAGCAATAGTAAATTATGTAAATAACAATGCAAATGCAAGAGAAAAAGATGTAAAAGTAACTGGAGATGATGTAAGAGAAGGACTTATAACTGTTGTAAGTGTAAAAGTACCTGAACCTCAGTTTGAAGGACAAACAAAAGGAAAACTTGGTTCTAGCTATGTAAAACCGATAGTTCAAAAACTAACATTTGAAAAACTTGTAAAATACTTTGAAGAAAATCCAATAGAAGCTAAGATAATTATGAATAAAGCTTTAGGAGCTGCTCGTGGTAGAGAGGCTGCTAAAAAAGCAAGAGATTTAACTCGAAGAAAAGATAGTATGAGTGTAGGAACACTTCCTGGAAAACTTGCAGATTGTCAAAGTAAAGATGCAACTATAAGTGAACTTTATCTAGTGGAGGGAGATTCTGCGGGCGGTTCTGCAAAACAAGGACGCGATAGAGTTTTTCAAGCGATTTTACCATTAAAAGGTAAAATTTTAAATGTAGAAAAATCTCGTATTGATAAAATTTTAAAATCTGAAGAGATTAAAAATATGATAACAGCACTTGGTTGTGGAATTGGTGAAGAGTTTAATGAAGAAAAATTAAGATATCATAAGCTTATAGTTATGACCGATGCAGATGTTGATGGTAGTCATATTCAAACACTTCTTCTTACATTTTTATTTAGATTTTTAAAACCTGTCGTTGCAAATGGTTATGTATATCTTGCTCAACCGCCTTTATATAGATATAAAAAAGGTAAAAAAGAGATTTATCTCAAAGATGATGCTGAATTAGGAAACTATTTGATTGAAAATGGAATTAACTCTTTTGAGTTTGAAGGTATAGGAAATGCTGATTTAATAGACTTTTTTAAGATAATATCTGCGTATAAAGATATACTTAAAGAGTTAGAAAAAAGATTTGCTGTTATTGCTATAATACGTCATTTAATAGAAAATCCTGATTTGGTTTCAAAAAGTTCAAATGAGCTTTTTGAAGAGTTGAAATTTTTTATAAATAATATAGGATATAATCTTCTAAATTATAATGTAACAGATGATTTAGTTCATCTTTATATACAAACAGGAGATGGTTTAGAAGAGTTAAAACTTGACGATAACTTTTTTACAAATCCTCTTTATGAAGAAGCACTATTTATAAATAGTAAAATAAATGAAAGAAATTTAGAATTTTTAAATGGTAAAGATCCAATAGAAACTCTTATTGAGATAGAAAAAACTGCAAAAAAGGGTGCATATATTCAAAGATATAAAGGTCTTGGTGAAATGAATCCTGAACAACTTTGGGAAACAACAATGAATCCAGAAAATAGGAGACTTTTACAGGTAAAAATAGATGATTATGAAGAGGCAAGTGATACATTTACACTTTTTATGGGTGATGAAGTTGAACCTAGAAGAAATTATATCCAAGCTCATGCAAAAGATGTAAAACATTTAGACGTATAAACTTATGTTATATTCAGAGTCAAAAGAGAGAGAAAATAGATTTATTATC
>CAZIAJ010000265.1:0-2417 GCA_964537565.1 uncultured Sulfurospirillum sp. | reverse complement strand
CTTTAATATAATTTTTCTTTTTTGATTTAGCCATAGAGTGATTGTATCAGATTTATTTTTGATTGTAAAGCTGGTGTATTGGTATACTAAAATAAAAAATAGGTCAGCTAAAATTTATCTATTTAGATGGTTGAGTAATAATTGAGCTTAATGTTGTTTCATATCCTCTTGTAGGATTTTGTGGGATAAAAAATGACAATATAAAAGAGAGCATAGCTATAGATGCTCCTGTTATAAAAACAAGTGCTGGTGAATAGAGCCAAAGAAACCCAAGAAGAGCTGGTAAAAACACAGCAGCTATATGATTTATGCTAAAACTAACTGCACTAGCACTTGCCAAATCTTTTGGATTTGCTATCTTTTGAAAGTAAGTTTTAAGAGCAATTGCCATAGAAAAAAGTAGATGATCCATGATATATAGTGCATAAACTATGTAAATGTTTTCAACAAAAGCATAAGATACAAAAATAATTATTAGTCCAAGATACTCAAATTTTAGAGTAATTCTCTCTCCAAATTTAGCTATAAATTTACCAATCATAGGAGCAAAAAATATGTTTAAGATAGAGTTTACAAAGAGTAAAATCACCATATTCTCTATTTTTACACCAAATTTAGAGACAAGTAAGAAACTTGCAAAAACTATAAATATCTGTCTTCTTGCACCTGCAAAAAAAGTTAAAACATAAAACAACCAATACTCTTTTTTAAGTCTTATTTTTTTCTCTTGTATAACATCATCTTTAAAGTGGTCAAAAAGAATCCATGCCAATATAGCAACCATAAACGTAACACTTCCAAAGAAAAGATAAACTAAATTATAAGGGAGGGAAAAATACTTCATCATGATATATATAAGAATGAAAACTATTAAACTAGTAAAAGATTTTGCAGCAGTTATTTTTCCAAGAATTATAGGTGCTGTTTTTTTATCTAACCATTGTAAGCTAAGTGATTGGTTTAGTGTCTCTTGATAGTGAAAACCAATGGACATAATGACAGTTGTAACATATAGTCCCATAACACTAGGAAATAGACCAGTAAAAGCAACACCTAGTCCAAGTAACATCATAGATATATAAGTTAACCTCTGCTGATGTATAAAAATAAGTACAAATATAATACCAAAAGATAAAAATCCTGGGATTTCTCTAATACTTTGTAGTATACCAATTTGGCTCCCATCGAAAGATGCTACTTCTATAGCAAAATTGTTTAAAAGTGACATCCATGCAGAAAAAGAGAATACCATAGAGATGGATATAAGATACAGTAGTGCAATTTTTGATTTAAAAATATTTTTAATTTCATATCCTATTTTAATAGATTTTGTTTTATTATACTGTTATAATTCTAATAAAGGTTGAAATATGATGAAAGATAAAAAAACTTTATTTGCATATTTTGCAGGAGGCTGTTTTTGGGGGGTAGAGTATTTTTTCAATAAACAAGAAGGTGTATTAGATGCACGTTCAGGTTTTATGGGAGGTAACTTTAAAAATCCTACATATCAAGATATTTGCTATAAAGAGACTGGACATCTTGAAGTTGTAGAAGTAAAGTATAACCCAAGTGAGATAAGCTATGAAGAATTGGCAAAGCTATTTTTTGAGATACATGACCCAACACAAACAAATGGACAAGGTCCTGATATAGGAAGTCAATATCTTTCAGCTGTATTTGTAAGTAGTGCTAAAGAGAGAAGTATTATTGAAGGTCTGATAAAAAAACTAAAAGATAAAGGGTTGAGTATTGCTACTAAAATTCTAGAAAAACAGGAATTTTATGTGGCTGAAGATTATCATCAATATTATTATCAAAAAACTGGCAAAACTCCGTATTGCCATAGTTATGTAAAAAGGTTTTAAATGAGTGTATTATTAGAGTTTAGCATGTTCCCTACAAGCGATAATTGCCGTGAAGGTTCATCTGTTTCAAAACAAGTATCTAAGATAATAGATGCTATAGATAAGAGTGGTGTAGCATATAAACTTACCCCTATGGGTACAGTAGTTGAGACTGAGACTATGAGAGAAGCTTTAGATATTATTGAGCTTGCATATGAGCAAGTAAGTGATTGTGATAGGGTTTATAGCTCTTTAAAATTTGATATACGAAAAGGTAAAAAAGATAGACTTGTTAGTAAGATAGAGTCTGTCGAAAGAAATTTAGGAAAAAGTATAAAACACTAGTTATTATTACAAGAGCAAAACCCATCATCTTCGAGTTGTTTGTTCTGTTTTTCTATTTTGTTTAAATATTTTTGAAAAGACATCTCTTTTGAAGACAGTGTATTGTTAGTATCAAAAGATACAGTTTTCTTTTCAGCACCAAAAGAGTACGCTGAATATAGTAAAATTATGATAATTAGTAAATGTTTCATAAGCAAAGTTTATCATTCCAAAGTGCGTATAGAG
>CAZIAJ010000264.1:0-2436 GCA_964537565.1 uncultured Sulfurospirillum sp. | reverse complement strand
AGAGGTTCAAACTCTTTTATGTATGGTCTAAAGTTTCTAAGAATTTCTCTTACCATTGCTGGTTTAATGTGAAAACCTATTTTTTGTTTAGAGTCTAAATCTATAAACTTCTGAACCGATGTTGGCTTGAGTCTATTTGTTAGAAGTCGCTCTTCTACTTTACCATTTAGAGCTTTGTTTTGATACCAACTTATCATGACATACATATCTGTTAAAGAGTCATAGAAAAGTGTTTTGTTTCCTAATCGGTCTAGTGAAGCTTTTTTCTTTGCATATTTAAAATAAGCATCCTCTAACATCTCCAGCTTTTCTTTTATACCTACTTTCTCAGAGTCTTTTGCGAGTTCGTTTATCTCTTTAACTCTTGCTTTGAACTCATCTTCTATCTTTTGAACTTCTTTTTTATTGTGAAGTTTGTTTGCTTCTCTTATCTCTGAAGCTTGAGCTATATAGTTTGATACTTGGTTATAGTTGTCATCATTTGTAGTGAGGCTTTGTTGTGCTTTTGCTTTTATAGCATCTAATTTATCTTTAACACTCATGACTCACTCCCTATAATGTATTCAGTAAAATCAACACCTGTAGTAAAATCAAGATGATTGTCAGCATTGATACCTGTTTGCTCTTTGAACCGCTCGTAAGCTTTTAGCCCTGCCTTATCTCCATCAAACATACAAACAATCCCAAAACCTCTCTCTTTGTAGTCTTTTAGATAATTTATAAGCTCTGTTGGTATATTATTTGAAGTTGACTCTATTGTGATATATGGAGCTGAGTAAATGAGGGCATTAACTGCATTTTTGATGCCCTCTCCAACTATGATATATTTTTCACGGTTGACAATCTTCTCAACTTCCTCTTGGAATGGATAAAGAAAGTTAATCCCTCTATTATGAGAATTTTTATAAATATATTTAGGGTCGCTCCATTTGTCAAAATTGTTAGGCTTTACAGGTCTGTAAGCAATTTTATCTACTACTTTACCGTGTCTATCTCTGATGATGATTGATGCACATTTAAAAAACTCATCATAACCGATAATCCTCTGATGCAGATAATCAAACTTTTTTTGATAATCAAGTGGGAACTCTTTTCTCTCATAGAGCTTATGGTAAGCATTGTTTACCATGAGGTGGTTTTTTTGTGGTGCATCATCAAAAATGATAGGGATTGGTTTTTTAGATTGTCCTGTTGTGAGGTCGTTTTTAGCAAAAAGTCCAAGAGAGCGAAAATCAACTACTTTCTTTTTAGTAGCTTCTTCTTTTCTCTTAACTTGGAGTGTTGGGTCTATTTTGTAAGTATCAGCTCCAGCTAACTCTTTGAGTCGCTTGATAGCTTCTTTTATCTCCAGCTTCTCCATATATGCTATCAAATCTAAAACAGAGCCACCTGTAATATCTCCGTTAAAGTTGCTAAAAATTTGTTTAGCTGGATTAATGACGATTGAGTGGTCGTCTTTATATCTGTAGTTTGCTCCTGATTTCTCAAGCTCTCCATAGAGTTCTGCTATTGTAACAATATCAAGAGATTTTTTTATTTGTTCTAAGTTTTCTTTCATTGTATTGTGCCTTTAATTGATTTATAATCCATAATTGGCTACAATACTGTTGCTTAGACAGGTTATTGTAGCCTACATAGATTGGGTTGGCTTCCGTAATGGAAGCTCTACCTACTCTTACTCTCAAGTTATTTCTTCCTAATCCCATTTTGAATTAAAAAGTTAAGAATAAATTTTTCTATTACAGCTGACCTGTTCAAAGCTTCACTATCGCAAAAAGTATTAAAATCGTGTAGCAAATCAGCTCCTATGGTATAATTAACTCTTTTTTTCTTGTATTTTGTAGGAAACAAAGCTTTGTCGCTTGGTACTACAAATTTATCTTTTTCGCCCATGAAAATCCTTTTTTAGGTTTTAATGGTGTTATTATACACACGATATACTTAAAAATACTTTTAAAGTAGCCACTTGAAAACTAAATCAAATAAAATCCTCCTTTTTTAATTAATAACATAAGTCATTTTATTTTTCCAATATACTTTTTAGTAATATCCTCAATGGATCGCAAAGATAACTCATATTTTTTTGCAATATCACTTAATTTCATACCATCTTCACGGTCTTGAAGTATGCAAAGATTTCTTTTTAGTAGTTTGAAGTCCTCTATTGGTGGGATAAGTGAGTTTATGTTTTTGTATTTCTTCAAAAAAAGGTGATAAGGTAGTTTTGAAAAAATATCGTTTGTAAAATCTTTAAGTTCTTGATATTGTTCCAAGGTTGGGATTGATTTGCCTTTTTGCTTGTTTCTGTGCAAGAAGTATTCTTTATAAAAGGTATTAAAGTCTTCTTCTTCAATCCATCTAATGCCATTTTTAAGCTCAGATTTTAGAAAACCATTTCTTATGTAATAATGAACTTGATAAATCGAAACCTCTAAA
>CAZIAJ010000263.1:0-2443 GCA_964537565.1 uncultured Sulfurospirillum sp. | reverse complement strand
ATATTGTGTTTCTTCTTTTAATAGTTATCTACTTTTTTAAAAAAGAGATTCCATTTCTAATTATAAATATTATTTTTTTTATTGTTTCAATTTTATCTTTAATTCTGTTTTTTGGAACATATATATATGAGCTACCAACACACCATTGCCCATTTTGTTTTTTACAACGTGAGTATCATTATGTCGGATATCTTCTTTATATTACACTATTTATAGGTACCTTTAGTGGTATTAGTGGCTCAGTATTGACTATCTTAAAAGCGGAAAAAAGCAGAAACTTCTATAAAACTTCATTGATTTTTAATACAATTTATACATCTATTGTAACAGCCTACCCTATAGTTTTTTATATCAAAAATGGAGTATGGTTATGAAAAACAAAAAATTTTTTAAACTTCTATTTTTAGAAATCATTGCAGTTATTGGAGTTGGAACATACTTTTTTGTAGATAGTGCTGACATATACAAGCTTTTTATGGGAGAAACAAAATTTTACCAGCAATCCCCAACTTGTGATTTGCATCTAAGTTCATGCAAAGCAGATATACCAAAACTTGGAACTTTCGAGTTTAGTATTGAGCCAAAGAGTATCCCACTTATGGAAAAACTAACATTTATTCTGAAAACCAACGTAGATACAGATAAGCTTGATCTGCATATATATGCAACAAATATGAACATGGGTTACCATAGTTTTACACTTAAAAAAGTAGCTCCAAAAACTTACAAGGCTACTGGAGTTTTACCAACTTGTACAGTTGGAGGTATGATTTGGAATGCTGAAGTAGTAAGTGGAAACAAGGGTGGACTTTTTACTTTTAAGACTAAATAGACTACTCTCTAAATAAACTAAGTTCTGGGTTTATCTCATCAAACTTAAAAATCTTTTTTCCCTTATGATCAGCCATAAAGTTTTTTGCATCATCAAGCTCTAAAAATGGGATCAGCTCATACCCCATAGGACCGTAAGTATCACTTCCTATCACAAAATATGATTTCTTTGCATCTATTGCATGTTGAGAGTAGTAGTCGCTTACTTTTATCTCTTTAATACCATCTTTATGTTTAAAATACCACTTCATCATGTCTTTAACACCATCAAAGGAGTAGTGCTTATCTTTATAAAAAATTTGTGCTGCCCATCTTGGATACTTATATACATACATACCACAAACTGGACATTTTTCGTTCTTTTTTACATGTATTTTGCGTTTGTTAAAAACTATGCCTCCAACTCTTTTCACATCCCAAAGATATACTGCTGTTGCTTGTAAATACATCTCAGAATCAAGATTACAAATCTCTTTAAGCTCTTCTTTTAAGTCACCTATCTCAAAAAAATCATTCAAATCTATATCTTGAGGACATCTTTTTTTATAAAGTTTTTTACCCATTGGATAGTATCGTTTTTTATAAACTTCACTCATAGGATTTTTATCTACATGTAACGTATCTGGTATATCTACATGTATATAAGTTTTTGTTTTTGTATCATACTTTTTTATATCTTTCAATCCATAGTTTTTTCTATCTTGTAAAAGTGCATACAAAGAAGCATAGACTCTTAAGCTATCATTTGACTTCAGCTTTGCTTGATATGAAGTCGCTAAATGATCTGAGATTTTTAAACCTGTGACAGGGCACCACTGTGAGGCATTTAAAAAAAGTGCTAAAATGCTTATAAAGATTATATTTTTCATACTCGTATTATAACATTGTTGTACTTATTTTACGATTATTTTATACACATAAGATATAATGTAAAATGATTAAAATTTTATACCTAGAAGATGATATTAGTTTATCTGAAACCATTACTGAGTTTTTAAGTGACAACGATTTTAAAGTCACATCTACATATAACTCAATAGATACCATTGAGGAACTATACAACAATAATTTTGATATGCTTGTTTTAGATGTAAATGTTCCAGGTATTAATGGGTTTGAGATACTAAAAAAACTAAGAGATGCAAATATATTAATACCAACCATCTTTACAACAACTTATAACTCTATAGAAGATTTAGACAAAGGCTATGAAGTTGGAGCAGATGATTATCTAAAAAAGCCATTTGCACTAAAAGAGTTACTTCACCGTATAAATGCCATATGTAAAAGAAGTTTCAATACTCACAGCTCAACAATCAATCTCACACAAAATATAAGCTTCAATATAAAAACCAATATACTAAAACAAAATGGTGAAGAAAAAAAACTGACACAAAAAGAGTTGGAACTTTTGAAACTTCTAATCAAAAATAGAAACCTTCTTGTAAATTTAAACACCATATATGAAACAGTCTGGACACCAAGCGAAACAAGTAGTGAAACAAGTCTAAGAATATATATAAACAATTTAAGAAAAATATTTGGAAAAGAGAAAATTATAAATATTAAAAAACAAGGCTATATGCTTGTTCTTTGAACTACCTAAAAACAA
>CAZIAJ010000262.1:0-2446 GCA_964537565.1 uncultured Sulfurospirillum sp. | reverse complement strand
GTTTGATAATCTACTTTTTTATACTTAATAAAATACTCTATATCTTCATAGATTGATGTTAAAGATTTTGTTGCAGCTTGAGTTCTATTTAAAATTGGTAAATTTGACTCTTTTACTTTATCTTTTAACATATCCAAATTAAACTGTATGATTCCAAGTGGTGTTCTTATCTCATGCATAGCATCATTGAAAAATTGTGCTAAGTATATATTTGTTTGAGCTAATGTTTTTGTACTAAAGTAGATAAGAGCACCAGACGATAGTATTAAAAATATCAAAATATATAGAGCTAAAAGAGCAACTTTTATCAAAATC
This sequence comes from uncultured Sulfurospirillum sp., assembly GCA_964537565.1. Lineage (GTDB taxonomy): Bacteria > Campylobacterota > Campylobacteria > Campylobacterales > Sulfurospirillaceae > Sulfurospirillum_A. The sequence continues at coordinate 2,131 of CAZIAJ010000262.1, read as the reverse complement.
TCAGAGTAATCAATAGAATGAATAACAATAAACTTAACTGCGCCATCACGCTCTTTTTCTAAATATAAATAAGAAAAAACATCATTACCATCAAACCCACTCTCTACTTCATAGTTTTTAAACTCAAAAGTATCATCGTTAGTATGAATAATTTTACCATTCTCATCATAAAAAGCTATCTTATACTTCTCTCTATAAAAAATAACTTTTTCTATATCTCCAGAAATACAAACATTTAATTTTATATCAGCTGTCTCTTTCTTTACCCTTGAAAGTTCTTGCGTTTTTAAATTAGCTATAGACTCTTGAATATACATATAAAAAGGTACACAAAGAGCTATCATAACAACTATAGAGTATACAAATGTAAATATAAAAAGACGTTTTTTATTTTGTAACAATTGCGTATCCTAATCCTCTTTGATTTTTTATGAACTCTTTACAAGTCTTATCTCTAATTCTTTTTATGCACATTCTTACATCTGTCTCCACTGCATCTTTGTTTTCCCATACCTCTTCAATCAAAGTTATAGTAGTTACATAAAAATTTAGTTTTTTAGAGAGTGCTAAAACTACTTTTTTTTCAATATTAGTAAGTGTTATCTCTTTATCTTCAAAAAATAGATTATAACTTTCCAAATCAATATAATAACCACAAGATAGATTAAGTCTATTTGTATTTGCACTAAAATGTACCTGATTTAAAATCTGAAGAATTCTATATTTTAACTCTTTTAACTCAAATGGTTTTCTTATATAATCATTACACCCCATCTCATAACCAATACTTAAATTGTTTATATCAGTTAAAGATGTTACAAGGATAATAGGAACACTATTTTTTTCTGCTCTTATCTTTTTAACTATATCATAACCACTCAAGCCAGGTACTCTTACATCTAATAAAAGTAAGTCATAATTTATCTCAAAAGTAGAATTATATGCTTCATCACCATCTTCAAATTCAACCACTTCAAAATCTAGTGAATGTAAAAACTCTCTTATTGTTATCCTATAATTATAATCATCTTCGAGTAATAGTATTTTGATTGTATACCCCTTTTACCTTACTTAGAAACCATGTAAGTCCTAACAAATCAGCGCTTCCACCAGCTGATAAGTTTTTTTCTATCATTATTTTATCAAATTTTCGCAAACTTTTATCTAAATCCTCTACATGTAAAAGTTTTTTAGCTTCATTTTTGACGTAATAAATAGCTTCTAAGCCCCCTCTGGCATAAAGTGTACTATCATCAACAATACTCATAAGAAAAAGAAGTGTAAGTTTCATAGCTCTCTCTTCTGTGTATAAAATTAAGTTTTTTTCATAAAAAGGCAATGATTTTTCAAATATAATTGCATAACCACTTACCGCCTCCCCACGAATACCAGTATGATTTGTTTTTATGTAAAACTTCTCACCATTAGTCTTTACCTGCTTTGATTTTTCTAAATCATTTTTGATTAAATCTTTACAAAGGTATTTTATCTCTTCTTGAATTTCATCAAAACTTTTTGCTCTATTTATTGCTCCACATATTACTGCTAAAGAAAAAATCATTCCTTTATGTGTATTTATACCATTTGTCGCTTTAAACATTGCATTTTCACACTCTAAACCAATATTTCTCAACTCTTCAAACTCATTTGCATGTAGAAACTTTTTTATAAAAGGTTTTATCGCTTTTGCACTTGCATAAAATGTGTCTATACTCATATCTTTATGGCTACCGCTATTATCTTTATCTACAAGACCTGGTTTTGGAGTGAGCTCAACCTCTTTGATAAGTGCTTTATAAGCTAGTTTTGTAATCATTAACTTGTTTACTTATAAAATCTAAAAGTTCTTGAATTTTATGTTTTTGAGTTCTTGCACATATCTTTGCATTATCATTACAAATATAACATTTTCGAGGATTAATCCTCGAAACTATACTACCATCTTTTTGAATTACATCCATATCCATAAAACGTCCAAGTGGATGTTCCTCTTCAACTCTACATGTAAATTTTTTTAGATTTTGAGGCTCTAAATTTACAGCAAAAAGAGCCTCATACCCTGTATCTTTATGAATAAATATTTTTTCATAAACTTTTAAATCTAATTTTTCAATCTCTTTTAATGCAATGT
>CAZIAJ010000261.1:0-2477 GCA_964537565.1 uncultured Sulfurospirillum sp. | reverse complement strand
ATAAAATAGTTATTTTAAGATTTTTTTTCATAATCCTTTATTTTATCACAATTATGTTCGTTTTAAATAAAACTCTTTTTTGAACTCAGTAAATCTCCCTTTCAATATAGCTTTTCTCATTTGTTTCATAAGAGTTAAATAGTAGTGTAAGTTATGCAATGATGCAAGTCTAAAATATGTAAGTTCACGAGCACGAAATAGATGCGATATATATCCTCTAGAGTAGTTTTTACATGTATGGCAATCGCACTCAGGGTCTATTGGATTGTCATCTAATTTAAATTTAGATGCTTTTATATTTATCTTTCCAAAAGAGGTAAAAAGTGTTCCATTTCTTGCATTTCTAGTTGGCATAACACAATCAAACATATCTACGCCACGTTCTACATTTTCCACTAAATCCTCAGGTGTTCCAACACCCATAAGATAACGAGGTTTATCTTGTGGCATAAATTTTGTTGTCCATTCTACAGTATCGTACATATCTTGGTTTGCCTCACCAACACTAAGTCCACCAATAGCATAACCATCATAATCTTTTAAAGCACACAACTCTTTTGCTGATTTTTCTCTAAACTCTTTATCTGTACCACCTTGAATGATGGCAAATATATTTTGTTCTACTCCTATACCTCTATTTTTTTGTTCCATATGATACTTTATTGCTCTTTTTGCCCAATCTGTTGTTCGTTCAATAGAGAGAGCTATCCTTTCACGAGTTGCTGGTAGAGCTACTAAATCATCTAAAATCATCATGATATCTGAGTTTAAATTATATTGAATATCTAAAACACTTTTAGGTGTAAAATAGTGTTTACTTCCATCTATATGGCTTTTAAACATGATACCATCTTTATCTGCTTTGCTTATATCACTTAGACTAAAAGCTTGGAAGCCACCACTATCTGTTAGAAAACTATTTGGAAACTTTGTAAAGCCATGAAGTCCTCCAAAATGCTTTATGACTTTGTCATTTGGTCTTAAGTATAAGTGATATGTATTACCTAAGATTATTTTTGCACCTAACTCTTCATGCATGTCTTTTGCATCTAAACTTTTGACACTTCCGGCAGTTCCTACAGGCATAAAAACCGGTGTTTGTATGGTACTATGAGCTGTTGTTATAGTTGCTGCTCGTGCATTTCCATCTCTCTTATCTATTTTAAATCTCATTTTGCTATAATATCCTTTAATAATCTATGGAGAACGAATGAAAAAAATTCTTATAATCGCTGATGGTATTTTAGCAAAACATTTTTTAGAAAGAGTTATAAATAGTACAAGTAATGACAATTCTTATGATGTTGTCACTTATAGAGATAAAACTGTGCCATCTAAAAAGTTAGATAATTTTACTTTTTATAATTTTGATCCAACAAGTTTTCAAAAATTATCTCCACTTTTAAACCGTGATTATTATCAAATAATGATAATTGTTTCAAAAAAGATAGATGCTATGGGAACATACAACAATATCCGTACAGTAAATAAAGAAGTTCAAGTAGTCCTTTTGGATAGGTGGGAACTAAATATAGATGATAATAGATTAGAAGTTTTAGGCTCTCGTGATGTTCTTAGCTCTCGTTTTGTAGATTTTTTACCAAATATGCCCGTAATTGCACAAAATGTTGGTTTAGGTGCAGGAGAGATAATGGAGATAAGAGTTCCAATTGGTAGTTCTTATGTTTATCGTCATCTTGCTTCTATTGTACAAAAAAAGTGGAAAATCTCAGGTATATATCGTGCCAACTCTCTTATACTCCCAAGACCTACTCTTATGATACAGCCTAATGATGTTCTTTTGGTTGTTGGTGACCCTATTGTTTTACAAAGTGTACATAAAAGTATAAAAAGGGAATTAGGACAATTTCCTGCACCATTTGGTAGTAGTATATATTGTTTAGTAGATATGTTAGATATGGGTTCTCGTGAAGTAGATAAACTAGTAAATGATGCATTGCTTTTACACTCAAATATAAGTAGTATGAAATTACATGTAAAGATTGTAAATCCAACTTACTCGAACTCTTTTGAAAAGTTAAAAAGTTATAATAATAAGCATATAAGTATTGAGATAGATTATTATAATAGAGATGTAAATAGTGTTATGAAAGAAGATTTAAGTGAGAAAGATATAGGTCTTATAGTCGTATCTAATAGATTTTTTATAGAAAATATTCCTCTTTTATATAAGTCAAAATTACCAGTTTTTAAGATAGGTGCTTGGGGATTTTCAAGCCTAAGTGAGGGTATTGTGTTGAGTAGTAATTCTGAAGATATTGAAAAAGAGTCAGCAGTTATATTTGATATATCAGCACAACTTGATTTGGAAATAAAACTTTATAATTTCAATCCAGATAACTCAACAGAAAAAAATTCTTTAGCAGAACATTTTGATAATCTATCAAAACTTTTTAATCAAAACGTGAAGATAGTTAATACAAAGAAAAATCCACTTATAAAGCTAAGAAATAGAG
>CAZIAJ010000260.1:0-2504 GCA_964537565.1 uncultured Sulfurospirillum sp. | reverse complement strand
TAGATTTAAAGATAATCCAAGTAAATAACTACTTTTTTTTCTTTCTATTGTCTTTTCGTTTTTGATGGCGTTTTTCTTTACGAACTGATTTTATCCAGAGCCAGTTTACTCCATAATAGACGAGTATAGATACAAAAACAGAATAAAATAGAGTTCCTACATATAGTGGGACAAATATATCTCCAAGATTAGATTTAAACCAGTGCATTGTAAGTTCTACATGGGAAGTCTCTATACCGAGTAAAAAGTTACCCGTTAAATACTCTATATAGTACATAAATGGCATAGTTACAGGGTTACTTAACCAAACCATCGCAATAGCAATAGGTACGTTAAATCTAAAAAATGGGGTAGTAAAGACAACAGCGAGCATTTGCATAGGCATAGGTATAAAGCCCCAAAATATACCTACCATAAGTCCACGAGTGATTGATTTTCTGTTTACAGATAGATACTCTCTTGGAATTTTGTATTTTTTTATAAATGCATCTAATTTTGTTTTTTTATTACTTTTTTTAAATAGCTTTCTAATCATAACGTGGAAGTATATCATAACTACACAAAAGCTACACGTAAGCTAAATCAAGACTACACGTAAGATGAGTACAATTTGGAAAATTTAAGGAGAAAATGATGAATATCAAGTTTATGTCGGCAATATTATTTGCAATGGTCTTAACAGTAACTATTGGTTTCGCAGGAAGTGATAAAATGATGGCACCATTTGGAAGTGCAGATGATATTGCTTATGCAAAAGATTTGTGGAAAAAGATGGAAGCAAAAGGTTTAAATAGCACACCAGCAAACCTATACGTTGGTGGTCCTCCTCATGGAAAAGTAAGAGAAGTTATAGAAGGAACAATAGATGGCAAAAGAGTTATAGTAAAGAGAAATTATGGAGGGAAAGGTGTTAGTCTAGCAAGTGTTATGAAAAACAGAGGAATGTATTTAAAAGCTATCACAGTTATGGCGAAAAGAGAAAAAGGCTATGATAGCGATAATGCAGATTGGTTTTGGGTAAAGTATAAACCAAATGGTGAAATTATGATGAATCCAAAGAAAATGGTATTAGCTGGAAAAGTAGCTAAGGGAAGTCCAGCTGGATGTATAGCATGTCATGCTTCAGCTTCTGGTAATGATTTAGTATTTGCTCATAACAAAGATGCTAATGCTGAGATAGTTTACGTAAAGTAACTAAACACTTACTACACATTAAATTGTTATTATAATGTTATGTAAAATTTATACGAAGGATAACAATGAAAAAAGATAGTAAGTTAAAACTAGCTGGCGCACTTTTGGGTGCTACACTTATCACAGCAACCGCTGGTGTGGCAAGTGAAACTATGAGTAAATCAGAGACAAAGATGTCTACATGTACTGATGCAAATATGACATCTGAAGTGATGATGAAAAACAAAAGTATGCAAGAGCATGCAAAAGCTGCTGATAAAAAACAAGCAGTATCTAAGTGGGGATAATCTAAAGGTTCAAGTTTGAACAACATAAAAGGATTAGGACTAGGTCTTAGAAGAGAGTTTTTACAAGAGATTGATGAAGATGGGTTTTTACCAGATTGGTGGGAGATTGCTCCTGAAAATTGGTTTGATATTCCATTTCATCATAGAGAAAAGTTTGAAAAAGCAATAAGCTTAAGACCAACAGTCGCCCACGGTGTAGCTTTATCAATTGGTTCAGATGAGCCAATTGATAAAAAGTTTTTGAAGAAAATGAAAAATTTTCTTGATTTTTATAATATAGAACACTATTCAGATCATATAAGTTTTAGCTCACTTGAGGGTATACAGACTTATGAATTACTCCCAATAAATATGACAAAAAAAAGTTTAGAATTTATAAGCGATAAAATAAAAAGAGTTGAAGATTTTTTAAAACGTCCTCTTATGCTTGAAAATGCGACATATTATTATCTTCCAAAATCGGATATGAGAGAGGTTGATTTTATAAACGAGTTAATGGAAAAATCTGGTGCAAAATTGTTATTGGATGTAAACAATATCTATGTAAATGGGCAAAACCATGAGTTTAATCCATATAGTTTTTTAGATGAACTTGATTTGAGTAAAGCTACTTATATTCATGTTGCAGGGCACTATTTAAATAAAGAGTTAGGTATGCTTATAGACTCTCATGGTTTTAAAGTTACTAAAGAGGTTTGGGAGTTTTTACAATACACACTTAAAAAAGTAGATATTCCAGTTATGATCGAAAGAGATAACAATATACCATCTTATAAAGCTATGCAAACAGAGTTTGAAACTATGAAAAGAGTTGTAAGTAATGTATAAAGAGCAAAAAAATCTTTTACATGTAGCCTTTGGAAATAAAGAGGCTATATGTAAAGAGCAAAAAGTTTATACAAATTTAGTTTTTAAAGTTTTTTTTGATGCTCTTAGTTCTGCTTACCCGCTTTTTTTTAATCTAGTAGAAAAAAAAGAGTTTAAAAAAATTGTACAAGAGTTTATCTGTTTTGGTTCTAATAG
>CAZIAJ010000259.1:0-2587 GCA_964537565.1 uncultured Sulfurospirillum sp. | reverse complement strand
CAATTACTCCGATAATTATTTTTAAAATATTATTCAACTTTAATCCTTTTAACATCTAAAGTATACTACTTTTTAGTAAATATTTTACATTTTAGACCAAATTTTATATTGTATAGACTGCCGAACAGTACAAATACTCACAATATCAATAGCTATTAAACATATTTACTTCAATAATCTTTTTTAATAGTAATAACTGAAAAGGGGATTAAGTCAATTAGAAGTGAATTCATAATAAATTCTTTAGATAAAAATCTCTACATATAAAGTTTTACATGTAGAGATTTATTTTTATTAGTTTTTATCTTTTTTAGTTTGTCTCTTTCTTTTAGTTGCATCAAGTTCACGCTTTCTAATACGAATACCAACTGGGGTTACTTCAACTAGCTCATCATTTTCTATCCACTCTAGCGCAGACTCAAGAGTTAGTTGACGAGGAGGAACTAGTTTTATAGCTTCGTCTGCACCACTACTTCTTACGTTACTTAGTTGCTTTCCTTTGATTGGATTAACATCTAAATCATTTGGTCTTGCATGTTCACCAATAACCATACCAATATATACTTTAGCCTGAGGTCCAACAAAAAGCGATCCTCTCTCTTGTAAGTTAAATAGTGAGTACCCAAGTGCAACTCCATTTTCCATAGAGATAAGCGCTCCATTTTTACGAGTTTCAACACCACCACTGGTAGGACGAAAATCTAAAAATGAGTGGTTCATAACACCCTCACCTTTTGTATCAGTTAAAAATTGCCCACGAAAACCGATAAGCCCACGAGCTGGAATTTCAAACTCAATACGAGTCTGTCCATCTCCTGTTGGATTCATAGTTGTCATTTGTGCTTTTTTCTTTCCAAGTTTTTCTATAACAGTACCAGTAAACTCATCTGGAACATCAACAACAAGATGCTCATAAGGCTCAAGTTTAACTCCATTTTCTTCTTTGATGATAACTTCTGGACGGCCAAGACTAAACTCAAAACCTTCTCTTCTCATATTTTCTGCAAGGATAGTTATCTGAAGTTCTCCACGTCCACTTACTTTAAACTTTCCTTCTCCAACATTATCATATCTCATAGCAATATTTGTTTTCATCTCAGCTTCTAAACGCTCATCTATTTTATTTGAAGTTACATACTTTCCTTCTAAACCAGCTAGTGGAGAATCATTAACAGCAAATACAACAGAAAGTGTAGGCTCTTCAATATGAAGTGGATCAAGAGGCATAGGATCATTAGGATCAACTATACTATCTCCAACATCAAGTGTTTCAAATCCAGCAATTGCTACGATATCTCCACTTTGCGCTTCATCGATATCAACTCTTTCAAGCCCTTCAAAACCAATAAGTTTTGAAATACGCCCTTTTATTTGCTCTCCATCAGCTTTTGCAAGCATAACATTTTGATTTTTTTGAACTGTTCCATTAAAAATTCTAGCAATTCCAATCTTACCAACATAGTTATCATAATCAAGTGTAAAAACTTGAAGTTGAAGTGAATTGTCTTTATCTCCTGTTGGACTTGGAACGTGCTTTAAAATAGTATCAAAAAGTGGAATTAAATTTTCATTTGCATCACTCATCTCATACTTTGCATAACCATCACGAGCTGCTGCATAAACTACTGGAAATTCTAGCTGATCTTCATTTGCATCAAGAGCAATAAAAAGATCAAAAAGCTCATCTATAACACGCTCAGGATCAGCTGAGTCTTTATCAATCTTATTTATAACTATAATAGGGCGAAGTCCTAAAGAGAGTGCTTTTTTAACAACAAATTTAGTTTGAGGCATAACACCTTCATAAGCATCTACAAGAAGTAAAACACCATCTACCATCTTAAGTACACGCTCAACCTCTCCACCAAAATCTGCGTGACCTGGAGTATCTATAATATTAATTTTTGTATCTTTATAGTGAATTGCTGTATTTTTAGAAAGAATCGTAATTCCTCTCTCTTTTTCCAAATCGTTACTATCCATCATACGCTCTTCAGTTTGAGTATGTGCATCAAATGTACCTGATTGTTTTAGCAATTCATCAACTAATGTAGTTTTACCGTGATCAACGTGTGCAATAACTGCAATATTTCTAAAATCCGTCTTATTCATTTTTATTTCTCCTTTAACTTGAGCGAAGCCCAAGTTAAATTTCTCTCACCAAAGCTTCTCCCTAGCGAGAAATAGCAAAAGAAAATCATTGTTTAGGTTTCTATTTTATTTAAGGCAGATATTATATCCAAATTTTCTTAAAATAGCTATACCCAAGTAGTTGGAACATATTTTGCTTGTATTGTGCAGATAAATTTCTAAAGGCAAATTATGAAAGAGATGTTTAGTATTTCAACTGGTATTAATGTAGCAAAAGTTAAGCCAACAACTAAAGGCAATCAAGAGGTTACAGCCGATAGTGATAAAACTTCATCAAAAAACTTTCTATCAATTATGTTTGCACAAATAAAAGGATCTTTAGAATCAGAAAATAAAGGAAAACTAGATATTGAATTTACAGATTATTCTAAAGAAAACATAAGTACTGATTTAGAAACTAAAAGTAACAAAAAATCTATTGATGAGCATTTACTAG
>CAZIAJ010000258.1:0-2597 GCA_964537565.1 uncultured Sulfurospirillum sp. | reverse complement strand
ACTTTAACTCGCTATAATCAGATAAAAAATTTAAGGCATTTAAAATGGATCAATTATTTCCTGTAATTTTTGTTGTAGGGCTTATAGCCTTTATAATGATGAAACAAATAGCTCACGTAACTAATACTCTAGATGTTCAAGATGATACAAACTCTTTCGATAAATATGCAAAGTTTTCTGTGGCAATTCAAAATCATATACGAGCTATAAAACTAGATATTGATAGCACAAAGAAGATAGAAAATCCCAGATATATTTTAAAAAATAAAGAATCTGAAGAAGATTCAATAGAAGAATTATCTGATTTTTTAAGAAAATTAGTATTTTTTGAGACACTTCTGGCAAAGAAAAAAACATCTACAGAAATAGAGAGCGAACTTTTTACTGTTTTGAGTAAATTAGACGAATTTATTAAACAAAATTGTGAAGATGGTGAACGCTTAGCAGAAGAATTAAGAGAAAATTTACTAACACAATATGAGGAATAGATATGTTTGAAGAACTAAAAGATTTAAAAAAAGATTTAGCAAAAAATGAAAAAGAGTTAAAAGAGAAACAAGAAGAAGAGCTAAAAGAAGAGAAAGAAAAAAAACTAAAAACTGATTTTGAGTCTTTTATGAAACAATCAGGTATTAAAAAACTATAAATGCTACCAAGTCGACTAATAGAATTTTCAACACTTGAAGCTAAATGTGCATACTTGAAAGATAAACGTATGCGTATGGAGTATAAATTTATAGAAAATTGTCCAGAAATTTTAAGTCAAAAACTTATTCAAAGAGGCTGGAGAAGATTTGGAGAATACTACTCTAGACCAAACTGTGTTGAATGTAATGATTGTTTATCACTTCGCATAGATGCTATAAACTATCGCTTTTCAAAAAGTGCCAAAAGGACTATACGCAAAAATAGTGCAACAAAATTTGTAGTACAAAAACCAACAATAACTATACAACATTTAAATTTATACGAAAAATACCATAAACATATGGAAGAAAAAAAAGGCTGGAAACACTATGCCTTAAGCCCTAATAGTTATCATGAGCTTTATGTTAGTGGTGCAATGAAGTTTGGTAAAGAGATTTTATACTTTGTAGATGGAAAACTTGTAGGAGTAGATTTGGTTGATTTTTTTACTGATGGTTTATCTTCTATATATTTCTTTTATGATCCAGATTATGCTCACTTATCTTTAGGAAGATTTTCAATGTATCAACAAATATATATAGCTCAAACAAATAAACTTCCATGGGTATATCTTGGCTATTATGTAGAAAAATGTCCATCTCTTAGCTACAAAGCAGATTACAAACCATATGAAATATTACAAGATGAGCCTTCCTTAGAAGACTCTCCTGTATGGATTACTCAAAAAGAGCTATAACTTCCTGCTCATTTAAAATTTTACCTCTAGATTTTACTTCACCATCTATAACAATAGCTGGAGTACTCATAACCCCATAACTCATGACCTCAACTAAATCTTCAATCTTCTCTAACTTCGCCTCTCTACTAGTTGATGCTAGTGCTTTTTTAACCATCTCTAACTGTACTTCACAATTTGAACAACATTCACTACCTAAAACTTTAATTTCCATTTTTAACTCCTATAAAATTATATTGAAAAGATAACCAACTAAAATTATCCCTATTCCAACTATACCAAAAAAGAGACCTATCAATCTCCAACTCATAACTTTTTTCAATATCATTGCTTCTGGTAATGACAAAGCAACTATTGCCATCATAAAACTAAGTGCTGTACCCATAAGCATACCTTTAGCAGTTAAAGGAGCAATTAGTGGTGCAACAGTTGATGCACCAGAATACATAGGGATTCCTGCAATAACTGCTATTAAAACAGCAAAAGGATTATCTTCCCCTGCATATTTTGATATAAAATCAGCTGGAACAAAACCATGTATAACAGCTCCAATAGTAATACCAGCAAAAACGTATAAATATATATCTTTCATAACACCTAAAGCATTTTTCCATGCGTCATTGAGCCTTTTATAAAATCGCAATTTTTCAAAGTGTGCTTCACTAGCACTATCCATATATGGTATATTTATAAGGATATCATCATCTCTACTGACTTTACCAATTACATACCCACCAATAACAGCTGTAATTAATCCAAATAGTGTATAGATGAAAGCAATCTTCCAACCAAATGTTGCAAAAAGTATTGCTATTGCTATTTCATTGTTCATGGGACTACTTATTAAAAACGAAAAAGTAGCACTTCTTGGAATTCTAGCCTGAGTGAAACCCAAAAAAAGTGGTATTGAAGAGCATGAACAAAAAGGTGTTAATACACCAAATATAGCTGCCAATAAATTACCAACAAACTGTGATTTTCCTTTTATAAAATCTCTTACAGTTTCAGTTTTTATATATGTTTGCATAAAAGATATAAGATATATAATAACCAACACTAATGTCAAAATTTTTACAGAGTCATAAATGAAAAAATGCAAAGAATCTGCAAATCTTCCACTCATTGATAACAAATCATATACTAAATAATCAACAAAATTAAGCCACATTTTCGTCCTTTTTTTAACTTTAATACATTATAACAGAATTAAATC
>CAZIAJ010000257.1:0-2629 GCA_964537565.1 uncultured Sulfurospirillum sp. | reverse complement strand
CTTTTATATTAATACCTCCTACCGCATATATAATAATATCAAAATAATCTAAAAATTCCTATAACTAGATTTTTATATAACTTTTAATACAATAGTGATATTAAAAAAAGGAAATATATTTTATGCATTATTTATCAATACAAGGCAATCAAAAACTAAAAGGCTCAATCAGTATTTCAGGAGCAAAAAATGCGGCTCTTCCACTTTTAGCTGCAACTCTACTTTCAAAAAACAGAATAACCATTACAAACGTACCAGAAGTTGCAGATGTCAAAACCTTACTGAAATTGCTAGAGAATTTAGGTTCAATATCATCCTATAAAGACAATTCTGTAGAAATTGACACAACAAAAGTAAAATCAGCTTGTGCCAACTATGATATTGTTAGAAAAATGAGAGCTTCTATACTTACTCTTGGTCCATTATTGGCTAGATTTGGACATTGTGAAGTATCACTTCCTGGTGGTTGTGCTATTGGTCAACGCCCTATCGATTTACATCTAAAAGCATTAGAAAAAATGGGTGCACAAATAGAACTAAAAGATGGTTATGTTCTAGCAACTGCCAAAAATGGATTAAAAGGTGCTACTATTATTTTTGATAAAGTTACCGTTACTGGTAGTGAAAACATAATCATGGCTGCAGCTCTTGCCCATGGTGTTACAAAACTAGTAAATGTTGCAAAAGAGCCTGAAGTAGTTCAACTTTGTGAAGTTCTCCAAGATGCTGGTGTTAAAATAGAAGGAATTGGAACTGCAAATTTAACGATTGTCGGAAGTTATGGAAAACTACTTTGCATGAAAAACTTTAGAGTTATTCCTGATAGGATTGAGGCTGGAACTTATCTTTGTGCTGGGGCAATAACGAACTCAAAGATAACAATTACTGATGTAAATCCAAAACATATGGAGTCAATCACTCTTAAACTAATACAAATGGGATTTGGTATTGAATCAACAGAAGACACTATAACAATACTTCCTACAGAAAAAATTCTACCTGCAGATATAGAAACAACAGAATATCCTGGTTTTCCTACAGATATGCAAGCTCAATTTATGGCACTTTGTACACAAGCCAATGGAACTAGTATTATAGATGAAAGACTATTTGAAAATAGATTTATGCATGTCAGCGAGCTTAGTCGTATGGGTACAAATATAAAGCTAAAAGGGCATAGTGCAACAGTTGAAGGTAACTCAAAACTAAATTCAGCTGATGTTATGGCAACAGACCTTAGAGCAAGCTCAGCTCTTATATTAGCTGCATTTGTTGCAAGTGGAACTACAAGGGTACATAGAATTTATCATCTTGATCGTGGTTATGAAAATCTTGAAGGTAAATTTTCTAAGCTTGGAGCTAAAATTAAAAGGTTGGAAGAGTAATGTTAAAAATAGTTAGCTTTAGTGAAGCATTAGAAAAATCACAGAATTTAATTAAAAATGATAACCCTAAAGAGTATATCTCTATATTTGATTCATTAGGTAGAGTTTTGGCTGAAGATATTATATGCGTAAAAAATCTACCTGCTTTTAATAATTCGGCAATGGATGGATTTGCTTTTTCTTATAAAAACATAGGTAAAACTCTTCAAATAAATAGTACAATTTATGCTGGCATGAGCATAAAACCATCTTTACAAGATAATGAATGTTACAAGATAATGACAGGAGCACAAGTGCCTAGCGATGTTGATACTATAATACCTTTTGAAAACTGTATTAAATACAGCGACGAAGAGGTAGTTTTAGATACAAACATCAAAAAAGGAAGCGCACTTCGACTAAAAGGTGAAGAGCAGAAAAAAGGAAGCATACTTTTTACAAAAAATCAAACTATAACTTCAAGCCACCTTGCAATGCTAGCTTCACAAGGTATAAATACCATAGCAGTTTATAAAAAAATTAGTATAGCTATCTTTTCAACAGGAGATGAGCTTAAAGAGCCATGGGAAGTAGCAAATGATGATGAGATATATAATGTAAACTCTACTGCATTAATTTCACTATTACATGAACATGGGTTTCAAGCTGATTATTGTGGTGTAATACCTGATAACCTACAAGAGAGTATTGATTATTTTAAAAATATGAAAAAATATGATGCTATTGTAACTACTGGTGGTATTAGTATGGGAGAAGCTGATTTTGTAGAGGAAGCACTAAAAGCCAATGGTTTTAAAGAGGCTTTTCATGGTATCAATATAAAACCAGGTCGTCCAACTATGATGGGTACTATGGAAGATACTCTAGTGGCTTCTATGCCAGGAAATCCTTTAGCAGCTTATATAAATACATTTTTATTTTTAATCCCAGCATTAAAAAAACTACAAGGAATTGATGATATAGCTCATAAAAATATTTTAGCTACAAATGTTGAAAAGTTTAAAATAAAACAAGGAAGAGTCAACATTGTACTGGGTGTTTTAGAAGATACTAAGTTTAAAGTTTTTCAACAAAACAGATATGGCTCAGGAATGATTACACCAATCCTTCAAAGCAATGCAATCTTAATAACATTGGAAAATGAGAGTCAAGTAGATTCCAATAGCTTAATAAAGGTTATACAATTTTAACAAAGTAAATATAACTAAACCTTTTTTAATATTATAAATTATATAATTTGAAAG
>CAZIAJ010000256.1:0-2661 GCA_964537565.1 uncultured Sulfurospirillum sp. | reverse complement strand
GACCAAATATTTACATTTAGGGTGGAAGAGTAAGTTGATAGAAGTAAAATATTTAACTCTTTGTTAATCGTAGCTCCAGTGACCAAAGAGTTGATGTCAAAGGTATCTTTATAGTTTGCGATATGTATCCCTTCTGAGGTTTCTAGTTCATATAGACGTGTTTTTTTATTTTGCCAGTTTTTTGAAAATAGGTAGAGTTTATTTTGGTAGGCTACCATGGCTTCACAGTCAAAGTTTTTGTCATCAAATACCTTTTGGTCACTGTAGCTAAAGTTTATAACTTCTGCTCTTATAGATGTTTCTGTCTTTAAATCACTACGTAACACTTTATAAATCTTAAGGTCTTTACGGTTACCATTATTGTTTCCAAAGTCACCTATATAAACATATGTTTCATCATAAGTGATATCTTCCCAATCAATATTTGTTGCATCTTTTATGTGTACAACTTTTAAGATATCTCCATTTTTCTCATCTACTTGATAGAGATTAGCATCATCTCCACCATCATTATGTGTCCAGAGCTGATTGTCTAGTTTTATAAGTCCAGAACTCTCTTTAATGTTATTTGCTAATTTTAACTTTAGTGTAATATCATTTTTAACGATAATATTTTGATTAAGGGGTACTGTATTATCTATAGTGATATTATTATCACTACGTAAAGGGAGGTTAGAAGTCTCTTTTTTTGGAGTAGAGGGACTACTAGACCCACCACAATTTGTTATAAGTAGAGAAGTAAGGGTTATAAGTGAGAGGGTTAATATTTTTTTCATAAATATAGTATATCGTCTATAGATAATAATCGTTTGTAATTTACTTTTTTTTAATAAAATAGAATAAAAAAGATACATTTCTACTCTTCTATATTTTTTATTGATAATCCCTATATAACGGTATTTAAAAAGATTCTACAAAAGAGAAAAAGTACACAATTAGAACACATATGCATGTTAAACTTACACCATGAGAGACATAATTTTTAGTCCTTTTTATTCAGGCTCTCATACTTAGCTTTTACTTCATATTATTTTAACTCCTACAACCATATTGGTAAGGTAAAAGCTTTTTTAAAATTATAAAATATAAGCTAAAGAGAGTAAAATAAGCCACTTGAAATTTTATAATAAAAAAGGAAAATATGCTAATCACTCGAACAAATCCTGATTTTTTTTCTCCACTCTCTGGTCAAAATGGAAAGATAATTGAGCAGGTTATTGTATCCCTTTATAACACAACCTATGGAGATGATTTTTCTTCCGAAGAGATTTTAGATAGACGTGCTGTGGTTAATATTGTTTTACGAGTGGTGCAAGAGATTGCATGGCAGAAAGAGGATGAAGATTTCTCTTTAGAGAGTGATAGAGACAAGAGCTCTTATGTTATTAAACGCTTGATTGATTGTGGTTGGGTCGCATTTATAACTAACCGTGGACTCTCTATCAAAACATTTAACTTTACTAAAAATGGTAAGAAAATGGCTCAAATGTTGGCAAGTATGAGTGATGAAGAGAACTTAAATATACGTCAACGAAATGTACGAAGTACACGTTCTCTTTTAGAGTCTTATCAAAAGAGTAATGACCCCTATGATTTGCTAGATGCCATGAACTTTTCAAAACATATTGTCTCTGATTTGACTGATAATATTTATGACTTAAAAGAGGAAAAAAATCAGCTGATGATGTTGGCTATAAAAGATATTTCACAAGCGAGTGGGAAGTTTATAGAGTTTTTAGAAGAGAAGTTTACCAGTGATTTGGCTGTAAAATTTGGAGAGGACTCAGCCAATCGTCACCGTTTAGAGATTATGAAGCTTATTCATGAACTGCTTGATGACCCTCAGTTGGAGTTGCGTGAAAGAAAACTTACACGGCTTGTTCCTGCCTATAGAAAAAGAGAAAATCCCTTAAGAAATATTTTGTATGCGATTCAAGATAGACTCATTAATGCATGTGATAGTAAACTACCTCAGCTTAAAAATGAAATCTCTACTTATGTTCAACGGGGTGAAATTATCTTTCGTCAGACAAACTCTTTGATATTTAACAAAAACAAAGAGGTGACTCAGGTAGCAGAAGTTTTAAGAAGTAAATCAAAAGAGGAGAAGATAGAGTTACTCGATAAGATTGGAGCAAAATTGTCTTTTCCAAATTTAAAAATTTTGAATCTCTCGTCTGTTGTGGTACGAAAGAAACGGAAAAAAGAGCAGAGTACCACCTTTTTAAAAGAGAATGATGTGATACCAAAAGAGGTTTATATTCAGAGTCAATTTGAACAGAGAAAACATCAGGCATTTAACTTTACACAAGCAGAGATACGAACATTTATAGATGAACATTTTGAGACAAACAGTCAAATAAGCAATACAATTTTTAAAATAGCAGAGCCCAAAGATTTGCTTATTGCTCTCTACTCTTCTGATATTATGTATAGAGCCCAAGAACATTATACTTTTAAAGCAACTAAAAATAGACTTAAAAACATATATTTTGAGAGTGATGAGTATATTATTATGAAAAAGAATTTAAAAGGTAAGTGATGAGCAGAAATGTTTACAACAGCGTGGTGGATGAAGTTCAAAACTGTGGATTGGATATTGAAGATTTTAAAGAGTTGGTGAGCTATCTGCTTGAAAATGGTGTGATTTGTAGAGAAGAT
>CAZIAJ010000255.1:0-2725 GCA_964537565.1 uncultured Sulfurospirillum sp. | reverse complement strand
TACTAAGCGTAAACGGGGCTGTAAGCACTAAAAGGCTCATAAGTAATACCGATGGAGCTCCACCAGTTCTTGTAAGGTCTAAAGCTAACCATTTGTTATAAAAATTATCCCAGGATGTAGGGTAGTTTTCACCATAAGGATCTCCGTATGGATGATATGCTGCACTGATAGCGTCTTTTTCTGTGAGTGCATCTTCTGTAAAGGCTCCAAGCTCTCTGGCTTCTTCTTGTGTACATTCTTGATAAACCATTTTCAAACTCCTTGATTCATAATTTATTATAACCCTTCAAGGTTAACCAATATTTCGATAATTCCCATGCAAGACATAGTCAAAACAAAAACCTTCCCAGTCTATGAGTGGGATGTAGTCCTCTTCAGCATTTGTCAGATAAAGTTTATCTCCATGATAATCTGCAAAAAGATCAAAAAACTGTAGTTTCTTTAAATCATCCACTTTGACACCATAACGGTATATATTTACGCCAAAATAAGTTTTATTGTCTGAAAATTGTAGTAACTGTTTCATTGGTGTCACTACAAAGGTAACTTGGTAATTTTCTTCTCACCACTAGTATCTACATGCTGTTTCATGTGTTCTCTTTTGGCTTTTTTCTCTGCTTCTTTTTGTGCAGCTTCATCATTACATCCTGTAAGCCCTGCAAGTAGCCCAGTAAGTATTGCAAATAAAATTAGTTTTTTCATTGTAGCATTCTCCTTTACCCTGTATATACAGGTTGCAAAAAGATTCTATCAAAGTACTATTGTGAAAAAGCTTAAGAGGCGGTTTCACCGTGAAAAACGAACAAGAGATAGAGAACTTCTATAAAACCATAGGCAAGAATGTCAAGCAAAAAAGAGAAGAAAAAGGACTAAGCCAACTCCAACTCACCCATTTAATGGGTTTCAAGTCCGTCTCCCTCGTTTCACAAGCAGAAATATGTCACAATCAGCATTTCTCTATAAAACATCTCTTTATGATAGCCTCTATCCTGGAATGTGATATTAATGATTTTTTTGATGGGGTTACAATTAGCAAGTTGGAGTGGGAGTAGAGTTTTTGGATATCTTTTTAACTTATGCTATAATATAGTCAAATAAATAATTGGAAGGATTATGCTATGAGACACAACACGCACGAAAAATACCATAATTCTGTTACAGTAACACCAAGAGAGCTTTTAGAGTTTGGTTTAGATCCTGCTGTGTTGTGGAATGTAGATCGTGACAAGAAGGTTAATAAACAAATTATTATTGTATCTGCACTCAAAAATGGATATAGTACTGAAGTCATAAATAAACTTGCAGCGTATTTTGGTACTCATGCAATTATCAATGCTCTCATTAAGTATCGGGATAGAGTTTCGGATAAACTTTTTGAAACTGTTGAAGATCAACTGAAAAGCTCTATACACGCTGCATGATATACCCTCCTGCTGCTTCACTTTTGGAGCAATTTTCCAAAGAACAATTTTTTCAAAATGAAAAAGCTGCCCTCATAGGAGGAACAGCTATAGCATTTCATATCAAGCATCGAATGAGTTTTGATATTGACATTACTTTTCCCCATCATAGAACTTTGCCATCTTTGGATTTCTTAGAAAAATATAATGCAAAACCTCTACCTTTTGATCGCTCTATCATAGATAGTGTTATCAACGATGGAGGGGAGATTGAGGATTATCATAAGCGTTTTTCAATAGATGGTGTTAAAGTTGATTTTGTGGTAAATCCATCAAGCAATATTTTTGAACGAGAAATACTTCAGGATGATATGGGTACAGCCTATGGCTATCTGAAAATTACTAGCCTTAAAACACTTTTTACATTAAAGTCTCTTTTACTCTTAGATAGAAATAAAATACGAGACTTGTATGACATCGTTTACCTGATAAACTATCAAGGCTTTACTGCCAAAGAGATTCTTGACACAATAAAACAATACCGAATCACATATACAGATAAGCACATTATACAAAATATTCAAGCCAAAAAAGCAGATGAGATCGATATAGAAGCAGAGGGTATTATGGAGCCTAAAATGGATATTGTAGAATATGATGCACTAAAAAATTATCTTGTGGAGAAATTAATAAGCGTTAAGTAGGCTACCTACTCATTCCTTTCCTTTGTGTTTGAGTCTGCTTTTGCATCTCACTTTTAATCTTCTGCATCTGCGGATCTGCAAAGTTCACTTTTAGATCGTACTTTTGCGTTACCATGAGTACACGCTTTTTAAATTCAAGATTGCCTTGAATATCCAAAGTATTACCATACTTGGCTACTGCCATTTTAAGAGCCTGTAGCATCGCTTCATCACTCTTGGACTCCAGAGAGAGTTTGAGATGGTCTCCCTTGTCCGTTACGGTTGAGTTTTTGCCTACTTCATAGACTGCATTACCCTGTTTGGTAATCTTGGATATGAAGCTCTTAAAGATAGAGTGTGATACTTTTTTCTTAGGGTGCATAAGTACCTTATCATCTGGTTTGATCTCTTGTTTCTGTTTTCGGAGTTCTTTTAAGGCTCCCTCATCACCCTGTAGAGCCAACTCCACAAGAAAGTCTTTGTAAGATGTCTGTTTGGTCCTGGAGTAGATCTCTTTACGCTTCTTGGAAAATGTCTCTTGGAGTGCTTTAAATTCTGCCTTACGCTGTGCATAGATCTTTTTCCGTGCCTCTGCTTTATGTCGTTTATTGATAAGAGGATCTGCTTGGATCTTTTGGATCC
>CAZIAJ010000254.1:0-2747 GCA_964537565.1 uncultured Sulfurospirillum sp. | reverse complement strand
GTATATTTTACACTATCGCCTTTATATATAGCTTGTTTATCAACAACAGCCTCTACACCCACTGCAAAAAGTCTTACAAATAGCAATGGTATTATAAATAGTATCTTACCAAGGTTTTTCTTCATTATTTCTATCTCCTTTCGTACTTAATGGCAACATGAGAGTATTGATACCGCGTTTGTTTAACATTTTTTTATATTTTCTCTCTTCCATGTTACTAATTGGTTCTATTTTTTTCATTTTTTGTTTTGCACCATTTTTATTTTCTTTAGATTTTTTTAGTTGTTTCTCTTTATTTTGACTCTTTTTTTGTCTATCTCCAACACCACTTTTATTCTGTTTTTTCTGTTCACTTTTTTCATCTTTTTTTGAACTTTTGTTCTTTTTATTTTGTTTACTATCATTTTTTTGTTTTTGTTTTTTATCTC
Source organism: uncultured Sulfurospirillum sp. (assembly GCA_964537565.1). Lineage (GTDB taxonomy): Bacteria > Campylobacterota > Campylobacteria > Campylobacterales > Sulfurospirillaceae > Sulfurospirillum_A. Next base: position 2,319 of record CAZIAJ010000254.1, on the reverse strand, counting down.
CACTTTTATTCTTTTTTTGTTTTTTCTGTTTTTTCTTCTGTTTCTTCTTCTGCTGCTTTTTCTTTTTCTTTAGTAAATCTAAATTAAATCTAGTATCACTATCTTTTTGAATTTTTAGTGCATCTTCATAACTTTTTATAGCCTTATCAGTTTTTCCCAATTTAGCATAGGTATTACCTATATTATGTAGTTTTTTAAACTCCAAATCTGGATTTTTTACCTTTTGATACTCTTTTAATGCTTTATCATACTGCCCATCTTTATAATAACTATTTGCTAAATCATAAGTAGCTCCACTTTTATTTTTTATCATACTATATGATTTTATTGCACTTTTATAATCTTTATTTTTATAATCTTGCTTTGCATTCTCTATTTTGTTAAAATCTAAAATACCTGCTTGAAGAAAAACTGTACAAAAAATCAAAATTATTAGCTGTCTCATTTTTTTCTACCTCTCAAAGAAAAACTTACCATAAAAAATAGTAGTATCGCTAAAGCAAGAGGATAATAGAACAACTCTTTTTTATCTTTTATAAGAGTCTCTTTTTCTCCTTTTGCCTTAAATTTTGATTTGATTGAGTTACTTATCTGAAAAATATCTTTTGAAGATAAAACTGAACGCATATAAGCACCACCTGTTTTCAAGGCTAACTCTTTAACTTTTTCATTTATTTTTACTACTACTATATTTCCATTTTTATCTTTTAATGCTCCATCTTTACTTTTTACTACACCACCTTTATCACTACCTATAGCATAAACAAATACTACTATATTATGACTTTTTGCATACTCTATCTCTTGTGTAAAATCACTTTTGTCCCCACCATCTGTAAATATCAAAAAAGCTTTTTTCTCATCACTATCATAAAGATCATTTGCAGCTTCGAGAGCACTCATAAAACTCGTACCTCTTAAGCTCATACTCTCTACACTTAAATTTTTAACTAAAAAGTTTAATGAGTGATAGTCCTCACTAAGTGGTGCTATTAAAAAAGATTGTGAACTAAAACCTACTATACCAACTCTTGCATTTTTCATATTTTTTAAAAAAATATTAAACTTCTTTTTTGCTAATTCAAATCTATTTGGATAAACATCATCAACAAACATAGAGTTAGATATATCAAAACCAACAACAACATTGATAAAACTTGATTTTACTTTTATATCATCTTTATCTACATATGGACGTGCTAACGCTATGATTACAAAAGACATTGCTACTATAAAAATTATGTCCCTTGTTAATCTACTAAAACCCCTATTTTTTACTCTTATCCTATCTAATACTTCTTTTGAAAAAAGTGTATTACTGGTTTTCTTTGAATATCTTAATGCATAAACCATAGGTAGTAAAAATAGTAATCCCCAAAGTAACTCTACATGTAAAAAGGATATCATAGGAACTCCCTTTTTGTTCTAAAAAATAGAATCATCATTAAAAATAGTGCTACACTAAGTGGATAGAAAAACAGATATCTCTTTTTTACATATTTATCAGCTTTAATATCACTCTTTTCTAGCTTATCTATAGTTGCATATATCTCAGATAATCTCTCTCTACTATTTGCTGAAAAAAATTCTCCACCACTCTTGGAAGCTATCTCTCTTAATACATTTGCATCAAAATCTCCTGCATTCCCAATACCAACAGTATAAACTTTTATACCATACTTCTGCACAGTTTTTATAGCTACATCAAGTGGTATATTATCAACATTATTCATACCATCTGTTAATAAAATAGCTATTTTTTTCTTTGCTTTAGAATCTTTAAACAGATTTGAACTCAAAAATAGAGCTTCATAAAGTGCTGTTCTTCTGCTTCCTGCAACGCCAACTTGAATCCTTTTAAGCAATCTTTTTATACTTTTCTTATCATAAGTTAAAGGAACTGCTACATAAGCAAAATCAGCAAAAATACTCAACCCAACTTTATCATGTACTCTCTTATCTAAAAAATCACTAACTATCTCTTTTACTATGTCAAACTTACTATTTTGTGCCATTGAGCCACTTGCATCAACAATTAATGATATTTCATATCCTTTATCATTTTGTATACTTATCTCATCTTTTATAATAGGACTTGCTAAAGAAGTTACTAAAAGTATAATTATCATAACTTTTATAATTTTTTCTAAAAACATACTTTTTTTTGTAGCTTTTTTTATGTATTGCATAGTTGGGAAAAATATAGCATCCATTTTTGGCTTACACAATAACTGACATATAAAAAAAGGAATTAAAATTGCAAATGCCCAAGCATATTCAAATACTATTTGATTTAACACTACTTAATCTCCTTTATTA
>CAZIAJ010000253.1:0-2774 GCA_964537565.1 uncultured Sulfurospirillum sp. | reverse complement strand
ATTCAATGCAACTCGGTAGAGTGACGGTAATTTATATACTAAAATATTTATTTTTGGTCGCGTCACTTTGCTTCCTTGCTTTGAGAACCTACGGCTCGGAAAAGTGAGGGAGCGAAGCGACCGCCTTGTCAATTTAACAAAAGTTTTTGTAGGTTTTTTAAAAATCACTATTATGAGTTTCAAATAAAATTATATCTTTTATCTCTTCCTTTTTTTTTCTTTTTACTGTATACTTTCAGTAGAAATATACATTAAATCCGTGGATTGGTTATCCATAGAGTAACATAAAAGGGTTAGGCTTAATTGTCTAGCCCTTTTTTTTTGCACTAGTAAAAGGCGTGGAGTGGGTGGGAGTGCTACTCTAAAGGATTTATATGTATTTTTCGAGAGTATTGGTCGTGTTGCTGATATTTTCTTTCTGCTTTGTAGTTAGATTATATTAGTAGCGATTAGAGGGATTAACCACCCCTCTCTGACCTTTATCTACAATTCAAAAAACACGAGGTCAAACCATCTACTTATGATAAGTATATAAATACCGTTAAAAATAGATTTGATTACTTTATATCTAAAGAAATAACAGATATAAAGCCGTCTGATATAAAACTATGGCTTTATAACATCACTGATGTAGGTAACAAGTCTAAGCGTGGTTATCTTGGAGTATTAGCAGGTATATTTCAAGAAGCTCTTTATGATGAAGTTATAGAGCGTAACCCTGTAAGATTTATAAGACTTCCAAAGGTTACAACTGCAACTATGAAACCTTTTACATCAGATGAAGTTAAAACGATTTTAGAAGATGCTAAAACAAAAAATACAAATTATCTCTATTTTGTAGCTATTGCATTTTACACTGGTATGAGAACTGGTGAAATTATCGGACTTAAAAAAGCTGATATTAATTTAGAAAATAGAGTTATCAATATATATCGCTCTCGTAGCAGATTTGGAGAGAGTACACCTAAAACAAAGTATAGTAGTCGTGAGATACCCATCATAGATAGCTTACTGCCATATATAAAAGATTTAATGCTCACACATGATGATGAATACCTCTTTGTAACTCAATACGGTAAGCCATATATGGACACTTGCGTGTTTTGTGATTACTTTTGGAAACCATCATTAGAGAAACTAGGTATACCATATAGAAGACCATACAACACTAGACACACTTACGCAACAAATATGCTTTATAGAAACTTAGTTACACCTGTACAACTCTCACAACTACTAGGACACGCTAATACTCAAATGGTTTTTGATACATATGTTAGTTATTTAGAACACAATTACAGTGAATTTGATAGGTCAATTTCTGTGTATTCTTAAAGATTTGTTTAAGTTTGCCTCGTATAAGAGTTTTTTAGTGTTTTCTTAAAGTGCTTTGAAGCCCTAAATTTGGGGGTTTATGGCGGACAGGGAGAGATTCGAACTCTCGGTAGGATTACTCCTACGCATCCTTAGCAGGGATGTGGTTTAAGCCAACTCACCCACCTGTCCACATACTTAAAAAGTAGACCGAAATTATAGCATTTAAAAATAATAATCTGCTTAAAATATAACTTTTAAGCAGATTAATTTATATATAACTTACATCAGAACCTTTTGTAAGCTTTTCAAGGAGTTTTTTTAGCTTTTTTGCCTTATCTTTACTAGAAGAACTACTCTCTTGTATTTTTTCTTTTAGCATAGCTATCATAGCAACTTTATCCAAAATCTTCATATTTACTCCTTTGATTTAGTTATCTCAAAAAAGCAATAAATATTCCTTATGGGTGTTTAACAACTCCTGTATAAAAAGCTTTACACTTTTCATTACTCTTTTTAGCTACTTTTTTCTCTTTTTTCTTACCAAAAAATGATGAAACCATATTTACTACTTCTTGAACTTGTTCTACTGATACTTTATCTTTTGAAGCTAAAGATTGTCCTTTTGGATTTGATAATGATCCAGAGATACCTTGTGAGTAACTAGCACACCCTTTTTTATCAAGTATAGCTACTCTAACACCTTTTAATCTCTCATTGACTATATTTATACTACCCTTTACTGCTACTCTGTTATTCATTGTTGCGATTGCTACATCACTAAGTGCTGCAACACTTTTTGCTATATCAATCTTTACATGTAGTTGGTTAATAGCTGTTGTTCCACCTTTTAAGTTATCAAATGCACCTTTGCCTTTTGAAGCATTATCAAGAGCTGAACTCAAAAATGATGCTCCTGCTTTTTTCAAATCACCACTTTTTAGTGATTTATAACTCTTTATAATCTTGTCTATATCATAGCCATTGACACCAACATCTTTACCATCTAAAAGTATAGTTCCTTTTGCAGTTTTCTTAGCACTCAACTCATTGGCTCCAACAAATGAAAGATTTACTTTTGCATTTACCACACCTTTTAACAAGTCTTTTTCCAATACTGCTTTTGAAAAACTTTCTAATTTTAAATTAGGTATTGTTTTTTCAATAAATACTTTAGGAGTTTTTCCACTCATATCTACTCTTGCTTTTGCTGTTGCCTTTGAATCAAATATAGTATATTTCATACTATTTAAACTCGCCACTGCATCTTTTAAATCAAAATTTAAAGTCATATCATAGATATTATATTTATCATAAGTTATCTGCTGTATCTTAACATCACCTTTTAAAGCTATACTTTTTAATTTTTCTTTTGCCGAATCTAAACTAATATCATTAATAGTTACATTTATATTTTTTACATTTGCTTTACTATTTGATACATCATCTATATATGTTAT